>JAAYCL010000037.1 GCA_012729785.1 Chlamydiota bacterium
GGCGGAGTCGCCTGCGACCACGGGCGGCGCGCCCGCGGCCGAGGAGGCGACGGTCAACTGACGGGACAGTTCCTGCACATCAAAGCAGCCGCGGTATGCGGCTGCTTTTTTTTGCCCGCGGGACGGTGGCTATCGGGGCAAACCCCTCCCCATCACGGCAGGCGGAAGATGTTCGAGTTCTCCACGGGGATGCCGTCGGTCCGGACGGGGCCCACGCCCGCGCGCACAAAGGCGGCGGCGAAGACCCAACGGTCGTTCCACCCGCCGCCGGCGGTGAACGGGAGCGTCCCCGAGACGGCCGTCGGGGGGAACCGCACGCCGCTCCAGGTCGGCTCGCGCAGGGCGCCGGTGTAGGCGTACGCCATCCCGCTGCCGTAGAACCAGACCTCCCCGCCCGCGAGCGCCTCCTCCACGGTCGAGGGACGGTTGACGGCGACCGGATCCCTGACGGCGGCGAGGTAGATGTCGACCGGGGTGTCCCTGAAGTCGAGCACGTCGAAGCCGCATTCGTAGCCGAGAACGCCCTCCTCCCCCGCCTCCAGATAACCCGGTGTCACGCGCAGGTTGAGGTAGTTCCTCCGGTGCGGCTCCCAGTCGCCCACGGCCACGCCGACAGGGGTCGCCCTGTAGCCCTCGATCGTGTTCAGGTCAGCGACCGCGTCGAGGAACATGCTCTCCTCGCCCGTGTTCACCCTGTATGCGCGGCACTCATGCTCGGCGTGCTCGGTGACATAGATCCTCGTGCAGTCGCGGTTCCTCACGACGCGCCTTCCGTTGGAGGGGATATCCGCCTGGGCCACGTTAGCCCAGAACGGGGCGAGCTGCCACATCGTAACCTTGGCCGCATCCGGGATATAGTGCCCGATGAAGAGGTAGTTCCCGTCCGGCGAGATATCGATCCCGCGGGGCCTCGTGAATCCGTCGGTGGGCAGCGGCGTGATCATCCACGGGTCCTGCAGCGTCAACCGGTCGATCCTGTGGTGGTCCATCGTGCTGACGTAGAGATACTGTCCGTCGGGACTCGCCGCCGCGTCCCCCAGTCCGCCGTGCTCACCGAGGGTGTACGTATACAGCGGCCGGCGGTCCGCGGTGCGGAAGATCCTCACCTTCCGGGAACCCTGATCGACAAGGCAGAATCTGGTGCCTTCGGGGGTGAAGACGATGAACGACCCCTCCACGTCGGCATGCAGATCGGGCGCCAACGGCGCGCAGCTGTCCGCGTCGAACCGAACCAGAAGGTCGTCCTGGTGCATCGCCACGAATACCTGCTCCCCGTCGGGCGTCACCGCAATGCCCATCGGTTCGGAAAGGGTGTCGCTGAAATCGAGGCTCTCGATGTACTGGAAGCTCTCCGCGTCTATGACGAACAGATGATACCCGTTCGGGCAGGTCACCCAGAGCTGCGAACGGTCCGGGGTGATTGCGATCGAGTGCGCGTCGAATGCGGGAAGGACGAGCGTCTGGAGAATCTTGAGATCGCTCCCGCGCAGCATCATCACCGAACTCCATTCCGGCTGCGTCATGCTGTGCCCGTAGCCGTTGGCGATGTACACCACCTCCTCGGCGGACACCGCAACGGCGGCAACGACGGCGCATGCAACCGCGATGCCGATCGGCGTTCTCATCCCCGCCCCCTTTCCTCGCCATCCGCCCAAGGCGCGTGCGGCGACGCGCATGCCCCGTGCGTGCGCCGCCCCAAGGGCTTTTTAACATACGACGCGTATTTAGTACAGTCTTATATGCCGCGCTGTCGCACCAAAATGATAATGTCCTCATCCGGCCAAACTAGAAATATCCCCTCTAATGGCCCCCCGAGAGGGGGTGGCCGTAAGAGAGGGGATACTGACGATGAGTCGAGGGGAGAGGGAGAAGCTGCGGGTGATGGGGATGGTGAAGGTCGGGACAATGCGGCTGAGAAAGGCCGCGCCTCCGCCGCGGATCGCGACAGCCCCGTCGCTCCGGTCAGGATCCCCCCCTCCCAACCCGGCGGGCCCCGCGTATGCGCCGCCGGCGGAGGCGGCGCTTGCCGTGGGATGCGGAGCGGGAGTAGAATCAGACGGGCGTGGCGCCGGATGCCGGCCCGCCGGGAGGGGGACGCATGGACCCGGGCGGATTCGACGGCGTCTTCAGATCGCACGCCCCCCTCGTCTGGTCGGTGTTGCGCGACGCGGGGGTGCCGCGCGACGACTCCGAGGATCTCTTCCTCAAGACCTGGGAGGCGGTCTGGGATTCGCTCCCGTCCTTCTCTGGAAGGGCGTCGCTGGCCACCTGGGTCGCCGCCATCGCCAGGAACAAGTGCCGGGACTACTACAGAAAAAGAGAACCGGAACTGCCCGCAGACCCCGCGGCCATCGATCGCATGACAACGTCCCCCGACGCGCCCCTCTTCCCGCGCGGGGAGCACCTCCTCTCCCCATCGCTTCGGGCCGTCGCGCGCGATGCGCGCGCGCACGTCGGGCGCGCGCTCGCCGCGCTTCCGCCGCTCGAACGCACGATCGTGACGCTCTGGATGCGCGGCTTCGGCTACGATGCCATCGCCGCCGTGGCGAACAGGGCGGGCCTCGGCCCCGTCGTGGCGTCCCATGTCGGCGTGCTGCTCATCCGCGCACGGGCCGCCTTGCGCCGCATCCTGAGGGAGGCCGGCATACGAAAGATGCACGATTTGCTGTAACTTTTCCCTGATTCCGGCGACTAGTATGGTGGATGGGGGGAACGGTCCCGCGGCACGGGAGCGGAGAGGAGTGAACCGATGAGATGCTGTACACAGGCGACGATCGAACGCTACGCCGACGGCGAGCTTTCTCCGGCCCGGAGGCGCCGTGTCGAGGCGCACACGGCCGCCTGCCCGGCGTGCCGGGAGCTGCTGCGGAGCGTCCACACGTTCAACGCCGTGCTCCGGGCCGCGGGCGCGCGCCTCGGCCGGGAAACGACGGCCGCCTGCCCTCGCGGCGAAACGATCGCCGCCCTGATGGAGGGGGCCGTTTCGTCCGCGGAGGAGCGGGGACGCGTCGCCGCGCATATCGCGGAATGCGGGGCCTGTGCCGCTCGCGCGGCGGAGGCGGCGGAGGCCGCGCGCCTCGTCCGGCGCCTCGAGGCCTCCGGCCTGAAGCGCCCGCCGCGCCGCGTCTGCAAAGCGGTCCGACAGGCGCTCCTCGAAGATGAACCGGCCTTCATCGGCGAGCTCGCCGCGTCGATCAAGAACCTCTTCGCCCGTCTCGCGCCGCCGTCCGGAGAGGCCGTTTCCGCCCCCGCCTCCGCATGGGCGGTCGCGGAACCCAACGCGCCGTATCCGCACAGAACCGGCGCGCGCACACCGACGGCCGGGAAACCGGTTGGGAGGAGGGGGGCCGCAGGCGCGCGATGCATCGGGGTGAAGAGGGCGCCCGGTCCCGCAACGCCGAACCGGTTTCCGCCCGGGGGCCCGGTCATCCGCTCCTTCTCGCACGGCCGGCTCGCGGTGGACCTTTCTCTCGCCGCCGCCGTCAACGGGGCGGTCGCCTGCACGGTGCGGCTGGCGGACCGGAGGGGGACGCCGCTTCGCTCCGTCCTCGTCGAGATGCGGAAGGGCGCCGCGACGCTGTGCACGGCCCCCACCGGAAAAACAGGCGAGGTTGTATTCGACGGACTGGTCTGCGGACAGTACCAGTTCCTCATCCGTCGCGGCGCGGGCGCGCGGATCGGCGTCACGCTGGCCTGACGGGCACGGTCCCGGCGGGCCGCACACCGGCCGCGGACCGGCCCTCGACATGTCCCCCTCATCCATGGGGGGGAAGAGGAGGCGATCCCGCACGCGGCGAACGCCTCCACTCCCCCATCGTCCGAGGGAGGAGAGGAGGAAAAACCACCCGCGCGTATATGGCGGAGAACCACTGATCCGTCACACGGGCGGCCCGAAGCGCCTCCGCGTCACTCGACCTCAAGGTCCGTCGAGTGTAGTCCGCCGATGATCCCCGCCTCTCCGACGAACGCGCCCTGCAATCGGTAGGTACCGGTCTCCACGTTGTCGAACTCGAACGACGCCACGCGGTAATTCGACAGGGGCGAAGTGACGGTGCGCGGCCCTTTCAGGTACGGCGCCCCTTCCCCGGCGCCTCCGGGGACGATCCCGCCGCCGTTCGTCAGATAATGGTACCCGCCGGCCGGAGAGACGAACCGCACGTAGGGGGTGAATCCTGCGCACGGTGTGACGTCGGCGTAGATCGTGATGCGGTCGTGCGCGCCGTCGAAGAGCCGCGTGCCGGCGTTGAGCGCGAGCGGCGGGGCGGAGGGCTCCACGCCGCCCTGCCACCCGGCGAGGCGCGCCATCATCCACCAGAAGGCGCGGGCCTTGTTTCTGCAGCTCTCCTCGTTCGCGTGCGTGCCCTCGTAATCGCCGTTGTACGCGGGATGCTCCACGGGGACACCGCCTTCCGCGTGCCGCTCGTTCCCGTACCAGCAGTCGAGGTCCCCGAAATCGTAGAGGATCCTTCCATAGGTTCGGCAGTGGGAGCGTATCTGCTCGTTGCGCGCGTGCCGGGTGCGGTTCTCGCCCTGCGCGTTCGCCGTCATGTAGACAAACCGGACGTCGGGGTTGGCGGTTTCCAGGTCGACCATCCGGGCGAGATACTCGCCGACCTGCCCCTCGCTCCACGTCTCCAGCTCGTCGCACCAGGAGAAGATGGACACGTTGAGCGCAGGGCAGTTGCCGAGCAGCGCCTGGATGCCGTCGAAATAGTCGTTCTCATATGGGTAGCGGTGCCCGGCATCCCGGTGTATACGCAGAGCGCGCCCGTTTCCGCGGGAAGGTTCTGCGTTTCGATGGCGACGCGGCAGGGGCCGGTGGTTGCCTCTATCCGTTCGAGGCCGACGGTGATCTGGCTGCCGTGCGACCGGTGGGCGTAGTGCACCCGGAGGTTCGACTGCGCCGCGGCGATGTACTCCGCGGGCACCTGCGACAGGTCCGCGCACGTGTGGTCGACGATCAGCCCCTGCGCCCGCGCCGGACCGGCGGCGAGAACAATCGACGCGCCGCACAGGATGCAGACGTTTCTTTTCACGGCCGATCCTCCCCGGCCCCCGCACGGGCGCAGACCCCGTATCCCCGCGTTCGCCGGAACAGATCAGGCGCCGCGAAGAAGCGTCGCGGCGCTGCGTTAGCGCCACCCGTACTCGTACCCCCCGTAAACCCCATACGGCCCCCCGGAGTCCCGCCGGTACCCCGGAGGGACCGCGGCGGGGGCGGGCTGGAAGCTCAGGCGCACCGGCAGGCCGCCCGGCTCATCCCGCCACCGGTGGTAGAAATGGTTCAGGAGCGGCGCGAACTCATCGGTCGCCTTCTGGTTCCCCGCGGCGTTCGGGTGGTCGTCCCCGTTGTGGTACGGTGAAACACCGTCGGCGGAGGGACTGGCGCAATGCTGGATCCCCCCCTCGTGCACGCGGTGGTGCGCGTCGAACTCCGAGAGGACGGTGTAGAAGTCGAACACGGCGACGTTGCGGTGGGGGTATCCCGCGAGCCACCCGGAGGATTCGTCGCAGAGCCAGTCGCAGAGCTGCTGCGTACGCGACCAGCTCGACACGACCGTCTCGCCGGGGGGCGTGACGAGTATGAAGAGCTTGTCGGTCCGGGAGGCGAGATACGGCAGGAGGCTGTCGTAGACCGCCTGTTCATCCGCGATGCTTTCGCCCACCTCGCTGCACGGGTAGCAGGATTTGAACATCACGATCTCGTTCTCCCCGCCCGGGTCGTCGATCGCCGTGTAGGAGGCGTGCTGACTGTTCGTCGCGTAGAGCGCCCCCATGATGTTGTCCCGCCGCGCGACGCCGTTTCCCTGGATCGTCGTGTCGGCGAACCATGTCGGCCAGTCCGTCGTATCGGTTTGATCCCCGATATCCGGATTGTACGGCGCATCCCACCCGTAGTAGGTGTCCCGGACGACGTAGTTGTTCAGGCCGAGCGTATCCCCGAGGTTCCCGTTGCCCGTATTGAGCCACTGGTCGCCGCAGGAGTGGTGCACGAAGACCAGCCGCACCGGGTCTGCCGGGGGCGACGTGTCGACCTGCCCCGACGCCGCGGTCCAGCCGAGAAGAAGCGCGCCGAGGAGGGTCCATCGAAGACGATCGCGCATGGTCGCCTCCCTTGCCGCGCCTCCACGACCGCACCGTCGCAGACGAGCGTTCCCCGCGAAAGAATGGCGGCCCCCCGAGGAGCGGCCGAAACGGCGTTCAGCGCCTTTTCGCGAAATAGTCCTCGAGGACGCGGCGGTGGTCGAATGCGATCTCGCGGGGCAGCTCGTCCGCGGCGAATACGCCGACCTCCGCCGCGTCGGAGTCGGCCCGCGCCTCGCCCTCCCCCTCGGCGGTGAAGACCGCGGAGATGGTGTGGAACCGCGGATCCCTGTCCGGGGCGGAGTAGACGCCGAGGAGGCCGGTGAGCGTCACCCGCAGGCCCGTCTCCTCCGCCGCCTCACGGACGGCGCACGCCTCCGCCGACTCGCCGTACTCGATGAAGCCGCCGGGGATGGCCCAGCCGCGGGGAGGGTTCTTGCGGCGCACGAGCACGACCGCCTCCCTCCCCTGTTTCAGGCGCCTGATGAGGATATCCGCCGTCGGGAACGGCGCGATGCGCGCCGGAAACTCGACGCCGCAGCCGGGACAGGTGACGCCGCCTTTCATCGTCAGCCTCCTAGAATATGAGCGCACGGCGCGCGCGCGGTTTCTTCGTCGCGGGCGCCGGCGTCTGCTCGGGCGCGGGAAGGGGCAGGCCGAGCGTCCGCGCGACCTCGGGATGCGACCTCCCCTCCGGCCTCAGGGCGAGGTAGCGCCTGAACGCGTCCTCCGCCGCCGGCCGGTCGTCGAGGTAGTCGCGGCAGATGATCCCGATGTCCAGCCACGCGTCGGCGAGCGACGGGTCGAGCTCGACCGCCTTCCGGTACTCCCCGATCGCGCCGCGGTAATCTGTCCGGAGGGCGAGGAGCGTGGCGAGGTTGTTGCGCAACGCCGCGCTGTCCGGAAACGCCTTCACCCCGCTCGAGGCGGCGTCGACGGCCGCGTCGAGCTTCCCCTGCCGATGGCAGGCGAGCGCGAGGGCGTTGAACGCCTCGGGGCTCCCCCCGGCCGCCTCGATCACCAGTCGGTGGACCGCGATCGCCCCCGCGGCGTCGCCCTTCTTCTCGTGCGCCTCCGCGAGCGCCTGTGCGATCCCGGCGCACCGGGGGCGGGTCTTCGGGCTGAACCCCGCCTTGAGCTCCCGCAACGCCTCGGCGAGTTTGCCCTCCCGCAGGAGCCGCTCGGCGAGCAGACAGCGCTCCTCGGGCGACGCGGCCCCGAGCGCCGCGAGCGCCGCGAGTTGCTCGAGCGCCTTCCCGTCCTCCCCCGCCGCGCCGAACATCTCCGCCGCCTTCCGCCTCGCGGCGGGGTCGTTCGGATTCGCGGCGGCGATGCGCTCGACGCAGGCGGCGGCCTCCCGCTTCTCCCCGCTCGCCCAGAAGTACGGCGCGAGCCTCTGCTGGAGGGCGGTGTCGGCGGGTTCGAGCTCCGCCGCGGCCTTGAGCTCCCGGAGCGCCTCCGGCTCCCGGCCGAGCTGCAGGCATAGCATCCCGAGACGCTCGTGCAGCGCCGCGTTCTCGGGGAGGTGCTTCATTGCGTCGGCGTAGTGCACCGCGGCGGCGTTGAGGTCCCCCGCCGCGAGCGCGACGTCGCCGAGGGAGATGCAGGAGGCGGCCTTGTAGCAGTTCCAGTACCGCTCCCCGGTCGCTGTGTCGCCGAGAAGGGTTCCGTAGATGTAGCCGAGGTTGAACAGCGCCGCGCCGTTCATCGGGTCGCCCTTGAGGATCTCCTTGAACTCCCGTATCGCCTCGTCGTATCTCTTCAGGGCGACGAGACTCTGCCCCCTCGCCACGCGCGAGGCGGCGTCCGGCGCCGGGGGGGCGGAAACGATCAGGGATACAATCGCACAGAGCACGCGAATCACGGCGGTTCCTCGTCACGCCCAGGATGATGTAGATGGTAGCATATCCGGCGCCCGGAATGCACCAGACCCGCCGTGTACACAGGGGGGGGCACTCGGACACGCCGATCGGCCCGGCGGATGGTACACTATCCGCATGACCGTCCTTCATCTTTCCGCCTGAACCGTGCCGGCTACGCATGAAACCCGACCTGATGGGAATGAGTTTCGCGGAGCTCGAGCGGCTCCTCGCCTCCATGGGGGAGCAGCCGTACCGCGGAAGGCAGATCGCCGAGTGGCTCTACCGCCACGGCGCCTCGGCGTTCGCGGAGATGACCACGCTCTCGAAGTGCCTGCGCGAGCGGCTGGAGAGGGAGGCGCGCATCGGGAAGCTCGATGCCGCCGCCGAGACGACCTCCGCGGAGGGCGACGCCCGGAAGTGGCTCTTCCGGCTCGAGGACGGCGAGGCGGTGGAGACGGTGCTGATGCGCCTCAAGAACAGCCGTTCCGTCTGCCTCTCCACGCAGGTCGGCTGCCCGGTCGGGTGCCGCTTCTGCGCGACCGGCGCGCTCGGCTTCCGCCGCAACCTCACCGCGGGGGAGATCGTGGGGCAGTTCCTCGAGGCGCGCCGCCTCGTCGCGGAGGATGAGCGCCCGACGCACGCCGTCTTCATGGGGATGGGCGAACCGCTCCTCAATCTCGACGCGGTCGAACGGGCGATCAGGATCCTCCTCTCGCCGGGGGGCCCCGCGTTGGGCCCCCGCCGCATCACCGTCTCCACCTGCGGGATCGTTCCGGGCATCCGGCGGCTCGCCGCCGCGGGGCTTCGCACGGAACTCGCCGTGTCGCTGATCGCCGCCGACGAGCAGACGCGGCGCCGCCTCTTCCCCCCGGCGGAAAAGTACCCCCTGGACGAGTTGCTCCGCGCCGCACGCGACTACGCGGCCGCGATCGGGAGGCCCGTGACCTTCGAGTACGTGCTCCTGAAAGGAATCAACGACTCCCTCCCCGACGCGCAGCGCCTGAAGAAGCTCATCCGCGGCATCCCCTGCAAGGTCAACCTGATCCGCTACAACCCGGCCCCGGCGCAGGGGGCGGCGCCCGCGGTCGAATCCGCGCGGGGGCAGGGGGTTGGATCCCCCTCCGGCGGCGCGGCGGCGGGGGCGGCGCGCCTCGAGGCCTCGGCCGAGTCCCGCCTCGCGGAATTCCAGCGGTGGCTCGCCTCCTCGTGCATCGCGGTCACGGTGCGCCGGAGCAAGGGGGCGGGCATCGGGGCCGCCTGCGGCCAGCTCGGCGCGTCGCGCCGCGCGGAGGGCCGTTTTTGATTGAACGAGGCGCCGCATTACGCTACACTGCGGCGCGTCTGAAAGGAGGGGCGATGCTCTCGTCCTGGGCGTACCTCGAGGACGGCACCTTCGTGCAACAGGTGCCGCGCGAGCGATTCTGCGCAACGCTCGCGAACCCGAAGAACCTCCTCTGGGTGGATTTCGAGGACCCGTCCGAGGAGGAGATCGCCATCCTCAGGAACGACTTCGGCTTCCACCCGCTCCTCATCGACGACTGCATCGCCTCCCACAGCCACCCGAAGATCGACGAGTTCGACGACTACTTCTTCCTCGTGATCCACTCCTGCTTCTTCTATACGGAGAGGCACCTCGACGAGGCGTTGAACATCCGGGAGCTCGACCTGTTCGTCGGCAGAAACTTCGTCATCACCCACCACAACGGGCACATACGCGGCGTCAGCACGAACCGGAAGCGTTGCGAACAGGGCTCCACCATCATGAAGCACGGTTCGGATTTCCTGCTCTACAGCCTTCTCGATGCGCTCGTCGACAACTACTTCCCCATAATGGACACGCTGAGCGAGCGGATCGAGAAGATCGAGGAACAAATCCTCACCGACCCGACGCCGGCGCTCCAGGCGCAGCTCTTCGCCGTCAAGCGCAGTCTGGTGACGCTGCGGAAGATCGTGGGGCCGCAGCGCGAGCTGATGGCGCGCTTCATCAGGCCCGGGTTCCCGTTCGTGCGCGAGGAGTACCGCCCGTACTTCAAGGACATCTACGACCATATCCTGCGCATCTACGAGATCACCGAGAGCGCGCGCGAGCTCATCTCCGCGGACATGGAGGCCTACCTCTCCTCCATCTCGTTCAGGCTGAACGAGATCATGAAGACCCTCACCATCATCGCCACGTTCGCCATGCCCCTCACGTTCATCACCAGCTTCTACGGGATGAATCTCGAGATACCGGAGTTCAAGTGGGGGCTGTGGGGCTACGCGTTGGTCTGGATACTGATGGCGGTCTGCTCGCTGCTGATGCTGCTCTACTTCAGGAAGAAGAAGCTCATCTAGGGACGCCGGGCCGCCTCTCAGCGGTACGGCTCGATCGAGAGGATCCTGAACCGGCGCGTCCCGCCCGGCGTCTCCACCGGGAACTCCTCCGAGACCTTCCGCGCGATCATCCCGCGCGCCAGCGGGCTCTCGAACGAGATGATCCCGCGGGAGAGGTCCGCATCGGCGGGGCCGAGGATGCGGTACTCGATCTCCTCCCCGGCGTCCAGGTCGAGGAGGCGGATCCGCGTGCCGAGGGAGACGGCGTCGCCGCGGATCTGGAGGTCCTCGATGAGGCGCGTCTCCGCGAGCTGGACGGTGATCTGCTCGAGGCGCGCGCCGAGCAGCATCAGCCGGTCGCGGGCGGCCTCGTACCCCGCGTTTTCGCGCAGGTCGCCCTGCTGCGCCGCCTCCAGCTTCTCCCTGCTGACCTTCGGGATCTCGACCTCGCGCAGCCGTTTGGCCTCCGCGGTCAGGCGCGCATGCGATGCCTTCGTCATGTAGTTCATCGGCGTATAGTATAGACGATGCGCGCAACCCGTTCCAGACCGGAACGCGACACCACCCCGATCGTTTCGAATCGACCGAATGCGCGCCCGGTTCCGCGGGCCGGTGCTCGCGTGCGCCACCCGCGATGAAAAGGGCCCCCGCGCCGCCGCGCGGGGGCCCCGATCTTCAGGCGGAACGGTGCCGGCTACTTCTCCGCCTCGATCCTGATCTTCCTCTGCTTGGCCTCCTCCGCCTTCGGGAGCCTCACCTCGAGGACCCCGTTCTTGAACGTCGCCTTCGCCTTGCCGGAATCCACCGGGTACGGGATCGTCACCGCCCGCTGGAACGATCCGTAGACGCGCTCGCAGCGGTAGAACCCGCGCTCCTTCGCCTCGGACTCCTGCTTCCTCTCGCCGCGCAGGACGAGGGTGTCGCCCTGGATCGAGATGTCGACCTCGTCCTCCTTGAGGCCCGGCAGATCGGCCTTCACGACCAGGTTGTCCTTCTCCTCGTAGACGTCCAGCGAAGGGGCCCACACCAGCTCGCCCCCCGAACGTGAGGAGCTGACATCGAACAACCGGTTCACCTCTTCCTGGAGCTCGGCGAAGGGGTTGAAACCCTCCCTCGGCCTCCATCGGATCAGTGCCATGTCTCATCCCTCCTTTCGTGTCGCCCTCTACCCGCCTTACTGGATAGCACAACGCATGCCATCCGGCTCCAGGGGCTCCGCCACGCCGCCGCGTGTTCATAACCGCCTGTGCTTCAAGCGACAACAGCCGCCGGGGCCGGTCCGTCTCTCCGCACGCGCCTCCTCCCCGGCGCGCGCGTGTGCCAGCATGGCACATGACAAGCCGCCCCAGCCTTCCCCGCCGCGCCAGTTTGACCCACCCGCGCGGACGCTGTATTCAACCCGGTGCGTCCCATTGGCTGAAGCAACGATTGGTTCCGATGCGCTTTTCTTGAAACAGTCAGCCGCCTTCGTGCGGATAGTGCGTGAGAGGAGGTCCACGCGGCGTCTTCAGCTGGTGCACGGACGTCCGGCGCGGCGGGGGAGCGGGCGCCCGAAAAGGTGAACTGCGACACAACATATTCACCCCCAGCGCGTTGGATACGACGTCTCCTTGCCAGGGGCGGCGCGCTGCGCTACACTACGGGCGATGAAGAGGGCCGCCGCGACGCTCAAACGGAAAGGGTTCGCCTGGTACGCGACCGGGCACGCCTGGGTCTATCGGGACGACCTCGCGCGGGTCGAGAACGCCTCGCCCGGGGACATAGTGGACCTGCTCGATCCGCGCGGCCGGCTCCTCGGGAGGGCGTTCTACGGCGACCGGTCGAAGATCGCCCTTCGCCTTCTCACGCGAAACGACGAACCGGTCGACGACGCGTTCTTCGAGCGCCGCGTCCGCGAGGCGGTCGCGCGGCGGCGCCCCTTGATGGAGGAGAAAGGGGCGCTGCGCCTGATCTACTCCGAGGCCGACGGTCTTCCCGGCCTGATCGCCGACCGGTACGCGGACTGGATCGTGCTCCAGTCGCTCATCCCCGGCTCGGACTCCCGCGTCGGCCTCTTCGCCTCCATCCTCCGCGCGCTCCTGGACCCGAAGGGGATCGTCCTCCGCAACGACGCGAGCGCCCGCGCGCTCGAGGGGCTCCCGCTCGAGAGGAAGGTCCTCACGGGCGACCTCCGCGGACCCGTCGAGGTCGTCGAAGGCGACATCAGGTACCTCGCCGACATTCTCAACGGCCACAAGACGGGCGCCTATCTCGACCAGCGGGAACACAGGGAACTCGTCGGCCGCCTCGCCCGCGGGAAGGCGCTCGACTGCTTCTGCTACCAGGGGCACTTCGCCCTGCACTGCGCGCAGCGGGCGGAGGCGGTGACCGCGCTCGAGTCCTCCCGCGAAGCGATCGCCGCGATGGAGAAGAATATCGCCCTGAACGGCTTCTCGAACGTCACCCCCGTCGAGGGCAACGCCTTCGACCTCCTGCGGGCGTGGCAGAGGGAGAGGAAGCGGTTCGACACGATCGTCGTCGATCCGCCGCCGCTGGCGCGGAAGAAGGCCCACGCGGCCGACGCGATGCGCGGCTACAAGGAGATCAACCTCCGGGCGATGCATCTGCTCGCCCCCGGCGGGATCCTCGCCTCCTTCTGCTGCTCGCACAACATCCCGCCGGACCTTTTCGGGGAGATCCTGCGCGCGGCCGCCGCCGACGCCTGCTGCTCCTTCCGCGTGCTGCACGCGCTCGGCCAGCCCCCGGATCATCCGGTCCTCCTCAACGTCCCCGAGACGGCGTACCTCAAGGGGCTGGTCCTGGAAAAGATCTCCTGAGGCTCCTCCGTTCTTTTCTACAACGACATCCCGCGCTTTGGTCGCACTGTTCCCCGCTCCCCTTCCCCTCGCGCAACGATCGTGCCTTGGCGCTCTGTCGCGCAGCGGCATCGATTCAGAACGGCCGCGGCCGGTGCGGCGTGCCGGAGCCCCACGCGGGGTTCATCGCGGTGGGCGCGGGGGAGGACCACGGTATCGGACTGCGCTGCGACGGCTCGATCGCGGCGCAAGGAGGCACTGTTTCCGGGCAGTGCGGCGTGCCGGAGCTCAACGGCGGGTTCACGGCGGCGGCGGGCGCCGGCCTCGGCATCGGCCTCAGATCGGGCAAGGCCCCCTCGCCCACCCCAAGCCCGACGGAGACGGAGACGCCCGGTCCGACGGCCACTCCCGCGCCCGCTCCTCCGCCGGTCGTCATCCGCATGAACTTCCAGCGTTCGGACCAGTTGTCTCCCCGCGGCTTCGTCGCGGAGTCCGGCTCCCCGTTCGAGCCCGGAATCGGCTACGGCTGGCGCTAAAAGGGTCAGTGGGTTCGGCCCTTGATGGCGCGGCGGATTTCGCGCTCGGCGACGCGGCGCTTCAGGGTTTCGCGCTTGTCGGGGGCCTTCTTGCCGCGCGCGACGGCGAGCTCGACCTTCAGGCGCCCCTCCTTGAAGTAGAGGCGCAGGGGGACGATCGTGAGCCCCTTGCGGGCGATCTGCCCCTCGAGGTAGGCGATCTCCCGGCGGTGGAGCAGGAGCTTCCGCTTCCTGACCGGGTCGGGGTTCTCCCTGTTCCCGAACTCGTAGGGGCTCACGTGGGCGTTGCAGAGGAACGCCTCGCCCCGTTCGATCACGCCGAAGCTGTCGTTGAGGTTCGCCCGCCCCTGCCGAAGCGACTTCACCTCGGTCCCCCGCAGCACGATCCCCGCCTCGATCTTCTCGAGCACCTCGTAGTCGTGGCGGGCCTTGCGGTTGGTCGCGACCGGCTTCGTTTCCTGTATCGTCATATGGGTGCGGAGGCCGGAAGAGGGGCTCCGTGCGAACCCGGATGTTGTGCGGGGCGTCGGGAATCAGAACCGGATCCCCGATCCCGCGGCACCGATGCGCCTGCGCATCCGGTTCGTGCGGGGTTCCCGCTTCGATCCCTCCGCCTTTCGGGGAGAATAATTCGGCCCGCCGGCGGAGACGGCCGGGGCCGGAAGGCCGGCGCGCACACTCGGAGGCTCAAACCGAACGGCGCATCGCCGCGTTCAACCCCCGCCCCTGAAACGCGCCCCTCTCTCAGGCGGGAGCGGGGGATCGCCGGATCGCCTCCCCGCGCGATGCGGCGGGGAAGCCGAAAACGAGCGTCACGGCTTCCCCTCGTCCGCGCCGGGGACCGGCGCCTCCTCCTCTCCCCCGCCGCCGACGGTGCCGGGGACCGCGTCCTCCTCGAGCTCCGACTCCGCGCCGGCGGGACTGAGCTGGAGCCGCTCCGCCTCCAGCGCGGAGGAGACCTCGTCCCCCGCCTCCGCCGCCTTCTCGAGTCTTGCGGTTATGGTCAGATCGTTGTCGGCGAGCACGCTGATCACGCGGGCGTAGACCTTGTAGCCGGGTTTTCGTATCTTGAGCACGTAGCTCCCCGCGGGGAGCTTAAGGAGCGACGTCTTCCCGTTCCCGATGAGGCTGTCGTTGAGGTAGATCTCCGCGTTCGGGTCCTCCGGGAGCGCGGCGATCACGACGTTGCCGTGCTCCCTCTCCACGACGCTCTCCCGCTCGTCCATATAGAGCGTCAGATTCCCCGTGTACGACTTGACCTGCTCCCGCACCCCCGCGTTCTCGATGCTGAAAAGACGATAGCAGTTGGCGACGGTCACCGCCTGCGCCTCGTCGTCGTAGCCGCGTTTCCTGACCAGTATCTCCGCCAGATCCGGGACGATGAAGTGGGCGGAGGAGTCGCCGCGGTTGAACGCGGTGTACTTGTACGGGGTGCGCCCGACGTAGTTGCCGTTGAGGTAGAGGAGCGCCCCCTCCGGCATCGAGTGTATCCAGACCGTGCAGCTGGTGGTCGCGACCCCGCCCATCCGCCTCGAGGCGCAGCCCTCCGCGAGCGCCGCCAGGACGGCGAGCCCGATCAGGAATGCCCGTTTCATCGACGATCTCCTTTCGATCTGTCTGTCCACAGGTATCTACGCTCCCGCGGGGGGCGATGTTCTGCGCCGCGTCCGGGGATACCGCGCCTGATCGGCACGATTCTAGCACAACGGGCACCGGGGAGGCACAATTTCGGCGGCGGGTGGCGGCGTTTCGGAGGAGCCGCGAAACCTGTGGAAGAGATGCGCGACGCGACGACCCGGGCGGCTCAATGCACCTGGCGTTCCGGGGGGGAGAAGAGGAAGCAGCCCTTGTTGCGGGAGAGGACGGTCTGGACGAAGTCGAACGGGCGGGTCTCCGTGAAGCTGCTGTCGAACCCTCCGGCCATCGAGGAGAAGACCATCTCCTTCAATCGGTCGATCGCCTCGTCGGAGAACCTGCCCCGGGCGGAGAGGGAGAGCTCGGGGCAATGCGCCTCGAAGCTGCCGTCGGGCTGCTCGGCGATCTCCATCGTCAGGTGCAGGCGCTGGACCATCCCTCCCCTCACCCCGTCTTCTCGCCGCAGAGCGACAGCAGCTCGTTCCACCGGCGGTCGACCTCCTCCTGCATCAGGGCGACCAGCGGCTGGTTTTCCGGCTTCATCAGGTGGCTGAACCGTTTCTGGCGCTTGATCCACTCGGTGATCGGCAGCTTCTGCCTGGGCCGGTAGTTCAGCTTCCAGACGCCGTTCTCGACCTCGAAGAGCGGCCAGTAGCAGGTCTCGACCGCCAGTTTGCAGACATCGAGCGAGTTCTCCATCGGCACCCGCCACCCGCGGTGGCAGGAGGAGATGACGTTCATGAACTTGGGCCCCTCGATGGAGAGGGCCTTCCGCACCTTCCCCATCAGATCCTGCCAGCGGTGCGGGGATGCCTGCGCGACGTAGGGGATCCGGTGCGCGACCATGATCTTCGTGAGGTCCTTCGGGAACTGCTTCTTTCCGGTCGACACCGCCCCCACCGGCGCGGTCGAGGTCGCCGCGCAGAACGGGGTCGAGCCGGAGCGCTGTATCCCGGTGTTCATGTACGCCTCGTTGTCGTAACAGACGTACAGCAGGTCGTGCCCCCGCTCCATCGCCCCGGAAAGGGACTGGAGGCCGATATCGTACGTCCCGCCGTCGCCGCCGAAGGCGATGAACTTGATCTTCCCGCTGATCGCGCCCCGTTTCAGGAGGGCGCGGTAGGCCGTCTCGATCCCGCTCAACGTCGCCGCCGCGTTCTCGAACGCGTTGTGCATGAACGGCACGCGCCACGCCGTGTACGGGTAGATGCTCGTCACCACCTCCATGCAGCCGGTGGCCGAGACGCAGACGATCGGGTCCTCGGCGGCCATCAAGACGAGCTTGATCGTGATGATGCTGCCGCACCCCGCGCAGGCCCGGTGCCCGGGGCTGAGCGGAATCGTCTTCTTCGAGAGCTCCTTCAGATTGATCGCCATGTCGGTTCCCGTGCGCGGGCCTGAAGGCCCGCCTACTCCCTCACCCCGAGATGCACCGGGCCGGCGCCGGTGAGATCGAACGCCGCCCGCGCGAGATCGGGGCTCAAATCCCTCCCGCCGAGGCCGTAGATGCAGTTGACGACCTCCGCGGAGCTTTTCCCGTAGAGGGCGGCCTTCACCTCCGCCCCGAGCGGGCCGCCGACCGCGTTGAACCCCTCCGCGCGGTCGAGCACCACGATCCTCTTCGCCCGGCCGATCGCCGCGGCGATCTCGTCCGCCGGGAACGGCCGGAACATCCGGAGCTTGAGGACCCCGACCTTCCGGCCCTCCGCCCTGAGCGTGTCCGCGACCGCCTTCATCGTGCCCGCGGCGGAACCGAGGCAGACGGCGACCGTCTCGGCGTCCCCCGTCCGGTGCGCGTCGAAGAATCCGTACTCCCGCCCGGTGAGGGCGCCGTACTCCCTGCCGACCGCCCGCACCACCTCCTTGGCCCGCACCATCGCGTCGGCCTGCTGCTTCTTGTGCTCGAAGTAGTAATCCTGGAGATCGAGCGGACCGTAGGTGACGGGGTGGGCGACGTCGAGCAGCGGGTGGAGCGGCTTCCGCTTTCCGATGAAGCGCCGCGCCTCAGCGTCCTCGACGATCTCCAGACGCTCGATGGTGTGGCTGATGATGAAGCCGTCGTAGGTCGGCATCACCGGCAGCAGGACATCCGGGTGCTCCGCGATGCGCACCGCCTGGAGGATATTGTCGTACGCCTCCTGCGGGTTCTCGCCGTAGAGCTGTATCCAGCCGCTGTCGCGGCACCCCATCGTGTCGCTGTGGTCGCAGTGGATGTTGATCGGGCCGCTCAAGGCGCGGTTGACCACGGTCATCACGACGGGGAGGCGGAGCGAGGCGGCGACGTAGACGATCTCCCACATCAGGGCGAGGCCGTTGGCGCTCGTGGCGGTCATCACCCGCGCCCCGGCCGCGCAGGCGCCGACGGCGGCGCTCATCGCGCTGTGCTCGGACTCGACCAGGATCATCTCCGTCTTCACGAGCCCGTCGGCGACGAACTCCGTGAACCGGTGCATCAGCTCGGTCTGCGGCGTGATCGGATAGGCGGGGACCACGTCCGGGTCGACCTGGCGCATCGCCTCCGCGGCGGCCTCGTTCCCTGTCAGCGCAACGATCTTGTTCATCCGCCTCACGCCTTCTTCTTCGAGCCGAAACGCCCCTTGGCGTCCGCCGGGCCGGCGCCCTCGGTCTCGAGCACCATCTCGATCGCCTTCACCGGGCAGATGTGCGCGCAGATGCCGCAGCCCTTGCAATGGTCGTAGTCGTAGCCGGCCATCGTCCCCTCTTCGACGTCGATGCAGCAGTCGGGGCAGAGGAGCCAGCACTGGAGGCAGTCGATGCATTTGCCCTTGTCGACGCGGGGACGGTACGTCCTCCAGCCGCCGGTCACGTACTTGACCGCGTTCCCGGCCTCCAGGATGAGCCCGCCCGGCGGAAGCTCCCGGGACCCCTTCTCGTCAGCCATCGCACTTCACCTCGGCATAGGCGCGCCGTATCGCCCGCAGGTTGCCGTCGATCGTCTTTTGATCGAACTTGCGCGAGAACTCGCGCGTGACCCCCGCGATGAGCTCCTCGACGCCGAGGACCCCGGTCACCTTGAGGAGCGCCCCGACCATCGGCATGTTCGGTATCGGACGCCCGATCTCGTCGAGGGCGATCGTGGTGGCGTCGACCGTCCAGATCCTGCCCCGGCAGAGGCCGGCGAACGCGGAGGCGTTGTTTTTGGTATTGATGATCACCGACCCGCCCTCGGCGAGCCCCTCGCAGACGTCCTCGGGGCCGATCAGACTCTCGTCCAGGACGAGGATCACGGTGGGGTGGTAGATGGAGCAGTGCTCGCGGATCTTGTCGGAGCTGATCCGGGTGAACCCCTTCATCGGGGCGCCGGAACGCTCCGGGCCGTACTCGGGGAACCCCTGCCCGTACTTGCCGCTGTGGATGGCGACGACCGCGACGAACTCGCAGGCGGTCTTCACCCCCTGCCCCCCGCGTCCGTGCCACCTGATTTCAGTCAGCGTGCCCATCACGGGTGCATGGTAGCACAGGGCATGGGCGAAGGCAAATCGAAATAGCGTCTGGGTCCTCTTTTCACCCGCGTCGCGCGCCCCTGTCCGCGAACGATTCGCGTTGATTCTCCCCTCCGAACGGGTATAATGTCACATTGCACGGTGCGAAAGGCGGCCATGGACGAACGGCAAGAAACAATCTCCCTCTCGGTGGTGGTCCCGCTCTACGACGAGGGCGCGAACGTCGTGCGGTTCTACGACCGCCTCAAGCCGGTCCTCGACAAGATCGGGCGCTCCCACGAGATCCTGATGATCGACGACGGCTCGAAGGACGACACCTTCGCGCGGCTCAAGGAGCTCTGCGGCCGCGACCCGCATTTGCGGGCGATCCGGTTCCGCCGCAACTTCGGCCAGACCGCCGCGATGGCCGCCGGGATCGACCACGCGCGCGGGGACGTCATCGTGACGATGGACGGCGACCTCCAGAACGACCCTCGCGACATACCGATGCTGCTCGAGGGGATCGACCAGGGGTACGACGTGGTGAGCGGCTGGCGGGCGGACCGGAAGGAATCGTTCCTCTTGCGCCGCCTCCCCTCCATGGTCGCCAACCGGCTCATCTCCGCCGTCTGCGGCTGCCGCCTCCACGACTACGGCTGCACCCTGAAGGCGTACCGGCGCGAGCTGATCACGGCGATCGGGCTCTACGGGGACTCGCACCGTTTCATCCCCGCCCTCGCCACCGGTATGGGCGCCGCCGTGGCGGAGGTGAAGGTCCGCCACTACCCCCGCACGCGGGGGCAGTCCAAATACGGGCTGAACCGCACCTTCCGCGTCATCCTCGACCTCCTGACCGTGAAGTTCTTCTTGAGCTTCGCCACACGGCCGATGCGCATCTTCGGCTCCCTCGGCTTCCTGGCGTCGTTCGTCGGCTCCGTGCTCCTTCTCCACCTCTCCTATGTCAAACTCGTGCTGCGGCACGGCATCGGGGGCCGCCCGCTCCTGATCGTGGCGATGCTGCTCCTCCTCGGCGGGCTCCAGTTCATCACGATGGGGCTCCTCGGCGAGATGCTGACGCGGACGCACCACGAGGTGGCCAACAAGACGATCTACAAGGTCAAGGAGACGCTCAATTGACCGGGACAGACCGGTTTTGAAGGAACGGATGAGGACACGATACGGCCTGGCCGCGGCCCTCCTTTTCGCGGCGCCCCCCTCGACCTCGCCCGCCGCGGAGGCGTGGCTCGCCTACCCCGACGCCGGAACGATCGTCGCCTGCCCGGTCTCGAACGGGGAACCCGGGGCGGTCTCGATCGCGGCGCGCGCGGGGGCCTCCGGGTGCGCCCCCGCGCTCGCCCTGGGTCCCGACAACCTGCCCGCGGCGGCCTGGCTCGCGGCCGACGGCGCGGTGCTCTTCGCCCGCTTCGACGGGAGCGGCTGGTCCGCGCCGGAGACGGTGAGCCCCTCGTCGGGGCTGCACCGGGGCCTTCCCTCGATCGCGGTCGCCGGCGGCGTCGCGACGGTCGCGTGGGCGGAGGAGGCCGACGGGGGATTCGAGGACGTCTTCTACGCGGTGCGGACCGACGGGCGCTGGGGCCCGCCGCGCCGGGCGCACGCGCGGAACGGCGTGCCCGACATCCTCCCCGAGGCGCGGGCGGGAACGGACGGGACGCTCGGCCTCTCCTGGCAGTCGCTCGACGGCGATCGCTATGTCGAAAGGCGCATCGGCGCGGCGGCGCTCCCGCCGGGCGCCTCGTCGCTCGCCCCGGGCCTCCCCGGGCGGCTTCTCGACGCGGGCTTCCCGCCGGAGACCGCGCTCGCCTGGCGGGAGGCGGGCGGCATCGGCGCCTCCGGGCGCCTGAAGGACCTCGTCGACGCCGCGAGACCAACGAGAGAGGCGGCGTGCGAGGGGACGAGATCGGCGGGGGCGTTCCGCGCCGACGCCGGGACGCGCACCGTCATCGCCTTCGGCGACAGCATAACCTGGGGCAGGGGGAGCAGCACGGACGGCCCCCGCACCGGCTACCCGGCGTTCCTGAACGGCATCCTGATGTACAACTACCCGGGGCAGCAGTTCAATGTGCTCAACAAGGGCGACCCCGGCGAGCAGACGTCCGACGGCCTCAACCGCATCGACGACGTGCTGGACGAATACCGGGCGGATTGCATACTGATCATGGAGGGGACGAACGACATCTTCCATTCTGTCGCCTCCAGGACCATCCAGCAGAACCTGGAGAAGATGGCATCCAAGGCCCGGAAACGTGGCGTGCTCCCGGTCCTCTCCACGGTCATCCCGACGATCCCCTACGGCGACCGCCGCGAACAGTACCAGAGCACGAAGCAGTTCTACTACGGACGGTACGTCCAGAATCTCGCCGCCAAGCTCGACCTCGCCTACGCGGACCAGTGGGCCGCCTTCGCGGACGTCCCGAACTGGGCCAAGGTCGCGATGGACCAGGCGTCGGGAAACCACCCCAACGACAACGGGTACCGGTACGCGATGGCGCCGGAGTGGTACGAAACGCTCAGGCCCGTCTTAAACGGGATCCTCCCGTTCACCCCGTATCCGCCGCGCCTGGACCTCGCCGCGGCCCCGGAGGCGGTGGCGCGAGGCTCCTCCGTGACGATCAGCTACACGTGCGCCCCGAGCAACGACCAGGTCCTGAACGGGGTGGACTGCTACGCGGCGGTGCGGACGCCGCGGGGGGCGCTGCTCTACTTCGACTCCTCGTGGGGCCTGACGCCGTCCGCGACGCCGTTCTTCCGGAAGGCGGTCCTGTCGGACGTCCCCCCCTCGGGCGTGCTCGCGAACCTCGCCATCCCGCGCACCGCCCCGCCCGGCTCCTACACCTTCTATCTGCTCGCCGTGCGGGCCCTGCGAAACGTCGATGACCCGGGGCAATGGTCCGGCAACCTCGCGGAGACCGCCTTCAAGGTGGTCCGCTAGCCGGCCGGCCGCCCGCGTCTGCCGGGGGGGGAACCTTCGTGCGCGTGGCACTCGATCTCCAGCCGGCCTGCCGCGAACGCACCGGCGTCGGACAGTACGCCTGGTACCTCGCGCGGCACCTCCCGTTTCTCAGCCCGTCCGACTCGTTCGTCGGCCTCGCCTTCGGCCGGTGCGGCGGCGGGCTCGGCCTGCCGGAATCGCCGAATTTCCGTCTTGTGCGCCGCGGGCTCGTCCCGGCGCGGGGGATCAGCCTCCTCTGGAGAACCGCCGGCTGGCCGCCCGCCGACCTGTTCACGGGCCCCGTGGACCTGTTCCACTTCCCGAGCTTCGTCGCCCGCCCCCTGCGCAACGCCGCGGCGGTGGCCACGATCCACGACCTCGCCTACGCGCGAATACCCGACTGCGCGGAGCCGAAAAACGCCGCCTTCCTGAACGCGGAGGTTCCCCGCACGCTCGCGCGCATCCAGATGGCGCTGGTGGACTCGGAGTTCACCAAGCGGGAGCTGGCGGAGGTCTACGGCTACCCGGCCGAGCGCGTGCGCGTGACGCACCTCGGCGTGGACGGGCGTTTCAGCCGCCGGCCGCCCGACGAGATCGAGGCGGCGCGGCGGCGGCACGGTCTCCCGCAGGAGTTCATCCTCTGCGTGGCGACGATCGAGCCGAGGAAGAACCTCGGGACGCTGCTGGAGGCGTACCGGCTCCTCCGGGAGGGGGGCGGGGAGGTCCCGCCGCTCGTGCTGGTGGGCGGGGACGGCTGGCGAAACGAAACCGAGAGGATCGAGCGCACGATCGCCGCGCCGGATCTGGCGGGCGCGGTGCGGCGGATCCGCTACCTCGGGCACGACGAACTCCCCGCCGTCTACTCCGCGGCCCGCCTCTTCGTCTTCCCCGCGCTCTACGAGGGGTTCGGCCTCCCGCCGCTCGAATCGATGGCGTGCGGGGTCCCGGTCGTCTGCTCTAATGCCGCGTCGCTGCCCGAGGTCGCCGGCGACGCCGCCGTCCTCGTCCCCCCGCGCGACGCCGCCGCGACGGCCGCGGCGATCCGGAGGCTGCTCGACGACGAGGGGGAACGTCGGGAACTCGTCGCGCGGGGACTCCTGCGGGCGAAACGGTTCACCTGGACCGCCACCGTCCGCGCGACGCTCGCGGCCTACCGGGACGCGCTCTCCTCGTCGCCCCCCGGCTGAACCGGGGTCGGCGGCACGTCGCCGAGCCGGATGACGATCTTCTCCTTCCGGTCGGGGACGAGGAAGGTGATCGCCGTCTTCCCGCCGTCCGCCAGATCCACCGTCTTCTCCAGCCGGTGGTCGAACAGGTGCCCGCCGGACGCCGTGCGCCTCTCCCACGCCCCGTTCCTGAACGCCATCCCCTCGATGAGGATGCGCCGCGGGCCCGGGGCCACGCGGATGCGCAGCGTCTTCGTGCGATACCGGTCTGCCGCGTCGCTCTCCCCCGCGGAAACGCCGTCGACGGAGACCGCGAGTTTCGTCTCGAGCGGCGGCAGTTCGTCCTCCCCTGCGCGGACGTCGCGGTAGCTGATGGTCACCTCCCCCCCGGGCGGGAGCGGCGCGTGGAGAAGGGCGCAGGAGGGCAGGAGGAGACAGAGGCCGAGGACGACGGTCCGCATGCCGGATGAGACGGCGAAACCCCGCAGGCGCTGCTTCATCTTCATTCCTCCTTCGGCGTGCCTGTTCGTGCGTTCGCGGCGAGATGACTATTTTACCGCCGCCCGGCGGAAATCCCCAGCGGTATTTCGGGGAAATCACCGCCCCGCCGCGACGCGGCCCGCATCGACGGCCGCTGCCTTGACATCACCGTCGCGCTCTGACATACTCGTGTCCCTGTTCTGAACCGCCCGCGAGGCGGGATAGACCCGATATGCGCAGCAGCCGCGCCAGGTACTTCGAGCTCGTCAAGGTGCTCGGCTTCACCGACTTCAAACTCAGGTTCAGCACCTCGATCCTGGGTTACCTCTGGTCGGTCTTGAAGCCGCTGGGCATCTTCTCCGTCCTGTACCTCGTCTTCGGCAGGATGCTGCGATTCAGCGACGTCCCGCACTACCGCGACCGGCTCCTCCTCGGCATCTTCATCTGGGGGTACTTTGCCGAGGCGAGCACGGCCGGGATCCAGTCGCTCCTGGGCAAGTCCCATATCATCAGCAAGATATACTTCCCGCGGTCGATCGCCGTCGTCGGCGCCTCGATCAACTACCTCCTCACCTTCGGGATCAATCTGTGCATCGTGGCGGCGTTCTTTTTCATCGACGGCGTGGGGTTCAGCCGCTACGCCCTGCTCTTCCCGTTGTACGTCGCGGAGCTTTACCTCATCGTGCTCGGGATCTCGTTCCTCCTGAGCGTGGCGTACCTCAGGTTCAGGGATCTGGCGGAGATCTGGACGATCCTCATCACGGCCGGTTTCTACGCGACGCCGATCCTCTGGCCGATCGAGCAGATCGCCGACCCCCGCTACCGGAAGCTCCTCTACCTCAACCCGATGACGTTCATCGTGGAGTACTCGAGGCGCGTCTTGATCGAGGGGCGGATCGCCGACGACACCGGGAGCGTGCGGACGTTCCTGGCGGGCAACGCGGTCATCTTCGCCGTGAGTCTGCTGCTGTTCGTCGCGGGCTTCATCGTCTTCCGCCGCGTGTCGCCGCGCGCCGCCGAGTATATCTGAGGCCGCATGATCGAAGTCACCGACGTCTCCAAGACATTCGCGCTCCCGAAGGAGCGGAAGGTCACCCTCCGCGAACACCTTCTCGGCCTTGTGCTGGGCCGCGGGGCGGGGATCGAGTCCCTCCGCGCGCTCCGGGGCGTCTCGTTCCGGGTCCACAAGGGGGAGTTCTTCAGCGTCATCGGGAAGAACGGGAGCGGGAAGTCGACACTGCTCAAGATCCTGTCCGGCATCTACGCCCCCGACACGGGCGGGGTGAAGCTGGGCGGCACCCTCTCCCCGTTCCTCGAGCTGGGGATCGGCTTCAATCCGGATCTCACGGCGAGGGAGAACGTCTTTTTGAGCGCCGCGGTGATGGGGCTGCACAGGAGCGAGATCGAACGCCTCTACGACCGGATCATCGGTTTCGCCGAGCTCGAGCGGTTCCAGGAGCAGGCGCTGAAGAACTTCTCCTCCGGGATGCAGGTGCGCCTCGCCTTTTCCGTCGCGTTCATGGTGGACGCCGATATCCTCCTGATCGACGAGGTGCTCGCGGTGGGGGATGCGAGCTTCCAGCAGAAATGCTACGACGTCTTCCGGCGGCTCAAGGGCGTCGGGAAGACGATCGTCTTCGTCAGCCACAGCATGGGGGACGTCAAGCAGTTCTCCGACCGGGTGATGCTCCTCCACGAGGGGCGGATCGTGAGCCTCGGCGACCCGGAGAAGGTGATCCACGACTACCAGCTCCTGACCGCGCACGAGGACGAGCGGCGCATCGCGATGGCCGAGCGGGCGCGCGCGGCGGCGGGGGAAACGTTCCGCCCCCCCGCGGACGGGAAGCGCTGGGGGAGCGGGGGGGCGGCGGTCGAACGGATCGTCTTCACGGACGCCGCCGGGGCGGAGAAGCACGTCTTCGCCACCGGGGACGAGGTGCGGGCGCGTATCGACATCGCCGTAACGCGGGAGGGCATCGCTTCGCCGCGCGTGACCGCGGCGATCCACCGCAGCGACGGCATCGTCGTGATGGAGACGAGATCCGCCCCGCTCCCTCCCGCCGGGACGGGCACACGTTCCGTCTCCCTCGTCTTCCCGGCGATCGAGCTCCTCGCGGGGACCTACTACTTCGACGTGGGGGTCGCCCCGGAGGACGCGCGGATTGAGCCGCACGACCTGATCAAGGACTGCGGCAGCATCCGCGTCTACCAGGATTCAGGGAGCCTCCACGGCGAGACGGCGGGCATCTGCGCCCTCGCCCACGAATGGCGCGCGGGCTGAGATACCCGTCGCCGTTGCGGATGCGGGGGATGCGGCATCCGTCCCGTGATCTCCCCGGCGGCGTATGCGCAAGGGGTGCGTGATGGCGAAGATCTTCGTGACCGGGGGGGCGGGGTTCATCGGGAGCGCGCTCTGCGGATTCCTGCTCGAGGCGGGGCACGAGGTGACCGCGTACGACAACCTCCTGCTCGGCCGCCGCGACTTCCTCGCGCCGTACAAAACGAACCCGCGCTTCAGCTTCGTCGAGGCGGATCTCCTCGATGATGACCGCCTCCGCCGGGAGATGGCGGGGCACCGGCTCGTCTTCCACCTCGCCGCGAACTCCGATATCGGCCGCGGGGCGCGCGAAACCGGCCTCGACCTGCGCATCGGAACGCTCGCAACGCACCGGGTGCTCGAGGCGATGCGCCTGAACGGAGCCGGCGAGATCGTCTTCGCCTCCTCCTCCGCCGTCTACGGCGACCGCCCCCGGGTCGTCCCGACCCCGGAGGGGTACGGGCCGCTCTTCCCGATTTCGCTCTACGGGGCGAGCAAGCTCGCCTGCGAGGGGTTGCTCAGCGCCTTCTGCCACCTCTTCGGGATGCGGGCGTGGATCTTCCGGTTCGCCAATATCATCGGGATCAACGGGACGCACGGGGCCGCGTTCGATTTCACCATGCGCCTGAAGAAGGATCCGTCGCGTCTCACGGTCCTCGGCGACGGGAGGCAGGCGAAACCGTACCTGCACGTCTCCGATTGCGTCGCGGGGATGTGGTTCGGCTATACGCACGCACGCGAGGAGATCAACTGCTTCAACCTGGCCGTCGACGGCGCGACGACCGTGCGGGAGATCGCTGAAACGGTGCTGCGCGAGGCGGGGCTCGAGGGGACCCCGATCGAGTACACGGGCGGGGAGCGCGGCTGGCGCGGCGATGTGCCGCAGGTCCGGCTCGACGGAGAAAAGCTCGCCGCGCTCGGCTGGCGCGCACGCAGGAGCTCCGGCGAGGCGGTCAGGCAAGGCGTCAGGGAACTGGTGGGGCAGTATCTCGGAAGCCGGGGCTGAGACCGGGGCGTAGCCCGCCGAGGGGCGAACCGGCCCCGGGGGGGGATCCGGGGGGCACTGATGCAGTTCGTCATTCTTGCGGGCGGCCTCGGCACGCGCCTGAGGCCCGTGACGCTCACGGTGCCGAAGCCGATGGTGCCGGTCCTCGGGAAGCCGTTCCTGCTCCACCAGCTCGAGGAGCTGAAACGACAGGGGGTCCGACGGGCGCTGCTGCTCATCGGCCACCTCGGGGACCGCATCCGGGACTATTTCGGCGGCGGCGAATCGATCGGGATGGAGCTGGACTACTCCCAGGAGCGCGAGCTCCTCGGGACAGGGGGGGCGTTGAAGCTGGCGGAGGACAAGATCCTCGACGACTTCTTCGTCATCTACGGCGACTCGTTCCTCCCGATTCGCTACGCGGGCTTCGAGGCGGCGTTCCGCCGCGCGAAGACGGAGGGGATGATCGCGGTGTACCGGGACCCCGCGGGCGCGACGCGCGTCGCGGGGAACGTCGCCCTCTCCCCGGAGAACCTCGTCGCCCGCTACGACAAGAACGGCACGGGCCCGGGGCTCGACTGGGTGGAGGCGGGGGTGCTGGCATTCTCCAGGGGCGTCCTCCGGAGGATCCCGCCCGGGCGGGTCGTGTCGCTTGAGCGGGACCTCTACCCCGCGCTCATCAGCGAGGGGACGCTGGCGGGCTACCCGTCCGCGCATCGGTTCTTCGACATCGGGACAGAGGAGCGGATCAGGGACATGGAGGCGTGGCTGAAGAGATGATCATTTCCAAGACGCCGTTCCGCATCAGTTTCGTGGGGGGAGGGACCGACCTCGGGGCGTTCTACCGCGCCACGCCTGGGGCGGTGATGAGCACCGCCATCGACAAGTACATGTTCATCACCGTCAACCGGCTGAGCAGCTATTTCGACTACAAGATCCGGGTGAGCTATAGAAAAACCGAGCTGGTGCGGCGCATCGAGGAGATCCGGCACCCGATCGTCCGGGAGGCGCTCAAGCTCCTCGAGCTCGACGGCGGTATCGAGATACACTCGATGGCGGACGTCCCCTCTCAAACCGGCCTCGGCTCCTCGAGCAGCTTCACGGTCGGCCTGCTGAACGCGCTCCACGCCTTCAAGAACGAGTACGCCTCCGCGGAGCAGCTCGCCAGGGAGGCGTGCAGGATCGAGATCGAACTATTGAAGGAGCCGATCGGCAAACAGGACCAGTATATCGCCGCCTACGGCGGGCTGCGCCAGATCACCTTCAACAGCGACGAGTCGGTGTACGTGGAGCCGGTCATCTGCGCGCCGGAGATCCGCGAGGCGCTCTTTTCCCACCTGTTGATCTTCTTCACCGGATGGACGCGCTCCGCGTCGAAGATCCTCCGGGGGCAGCGCCGCGACACGACGAGGAAGATCGAGGTCCTGAAACGGATGCGCGACATGGTGCCCAAGGCCTCCGCCGTGCTCACGGCGGGGAAAAACCTGCATGAGCTCGGCAGGCTTCTCCACGCGAACTGGGTCCTCAAGCGCGAGCTCGCGGGCGGCATCACGAACCCCGGGATCGACGCCTGCTATGAGAAGGCGATGGCGGCCGGGGCGCTCGGGGGAAAGCTCCTCGGCGCGGGGGGCGGCGGGTTTCTGCTCTTCTACGTCGAACCGCAGAACCAAGGCCGCGTGCGCCGGGCGCTGCACGATCTCCTGGAGATCAAGATCGGCTACGAGCCGCAAGGGTCCAGGATCATCTACATAGGAGAATAGCGGATGAACACCCTCGAGAAACTATTCATGGAATCCGCCTCCTGCGCCGCCTACGCCAGGGGGTACCTCGACTACCTCGCGTCCCTGCTCGCGCAACTGGACCTCGAGGCGGTGGCCCGCTTCGCCGACCTGCTCGAGGAGGCGCGGGCGGAGGGGAAGCAGGTGTTCTTCATCGGGAACGGAGGGAGCGCCGCCACCTCGTCGCACTTCGCCAACGATCTCGGGAAGGGGGCGCGGGTCGAAGGGGAGACGCCGTTCAGGGCGCTCAGCCTCGCCGACAACGTCTCCCTGATCACCGCCCTCGCCAACGACGAGGGCTACGACCGGGTCTTCGTCGCCCAGCTCGAGCCGCTGCTTCGGGAGGGTGACGTGGTGATCGGAATCTCGGCCAGCGGCAACTCGCCGAACGTCGTGCAGGCCCTGGAGTACGCCCGCCTCCGCGGCGCGCGCACCGTCGCGATCACCGGGTTCAACGGCGGGAGGATGCGGACGATCGCCGGTCTCTCCGTCCACCTCGAGACGCCCGCCGGCGAGTACGGCCCAGTGGAGGATTTTCACATGATCCTCGACCACCTTGTGACCTCGTACCTGAAGATGCGGGCGATGAAGGCGCGCTCGACGAGGCGGGCCGGAGAGGGGGAGCGATGACGCTCGGCATCCTCGGGGGCGGACTCACCGGACTCGCGCTCGCCGACCTGTTCGGAGAAGGCTGCGAAATCCTCGAGGCCGACGCGGCGTGCGGCGGGCTCTGCCGCACCGTCGTCCGAAACGGGTTCTCGTACGACTACGGCGGTCACATCCTCTTCTCGCGCGACCGGGAGGCCCTCGACTACCTCCTCGGCGCCCTCGGCGGCAACGCCGTCCGCTACCGGAGAAACAACCGGATCCTGTTCAAGGGGCGTTTCGTCAAGTACCCGTTCGAGAACGACCTCGCCGCCCTTCCGAAAGATGACGTCTACGACTGTCTCTACCATTTCCTCACCCGCGCCTTTCCCGAGCCGAGCAATTTCAAGGAATGGTGCTACTACCGGTTCGGGAAGGGGATCGCGGAACGGTACCTGATCCCGTACAACGAGAAGATCTGGAACATCGACCCCGCACTCCTCGGCCTCGAGTGGGTCGCGGGCCGCGTCCCGGAACCGCCGCTCGAGGACGTGCTGAAGTCGGCGCTGGGGATCGAAACGGAGGGGTACACGCACCAGCTCAACTTCCACTACCCGCGCCGGGGCGGCATCGAAGCGCTCGTCCGGGCGCTCGAGGCCCGCGTCGGGGCGTTGGAGAAGGGCTTCCAGGTGAAGGCGGTCGGCGGGAAACGCGGGGCATGGGTCGTCTCCGACGGCAGGCGCGAAAAACGCTACGACCGCCTCGTCTCCACGATCCCCCTCCCCGACCTGATCGATGCGCTCGACGGCGTCCCGGAGGAGGTCCTCCGCGCCGCGCGCCTTCTCCGCTACAACTCGCTCATCTGCGTGATGGTCGGGTTCCGCAGCGCGTCGCCGTCAGACAAGTTCGCCGTCTACCTCCCCCAGTCGGAGCACCGGTTCCACCGGGTCTGCTTCTACGACTACTTCGGGGACTCTTCTGTCCCCCAGGGGATGTCGTGCGCGGTAGCCGAGATCACCGCGAACCGTGGCGACGGGACGTTCGAGATGACGGACGGGGAGCTCGTGGAGCACGTCGCCGCAGGTCTCGCGCGGGAGGGATTCTTCCAGCGCGGGGACGTCTGTCTGACCGACGTGGCCCGGCGGAAACACGCGTACGTCGTCAACGACCTCGGCTACGCGAAGAATCTCGCCATCGCACGAGGGTTCATCGAGAAGAGCGGCATCGTTCTCTGCGGCAGGTTCGCGGAGTGGCAGTACCTGAATATGGACGCCTGCGCCCGGCACGCGATGGAGACGGCCGCGGCGCTGCGGGAGGGACGGGAATGACCGCCTCCGCGATGCCGCCGGTCTCGGCGCTCCTCCTCGTCCACAACGAGGCGGAGGTGATCGAGGAGGTCGTCCGCGACATCCACCGCGAGGTGCTGGCGAAACTCCCCGGCTCCGAGCTCGTGATCGCCGAGGACGGGAGCACCGACGGGACCAAGGAGATCCTCGCCCGCATCGTTCCCGGGCTCCCCGGGGCGCGGCTCGTGCAGGGGACGGAGAGGAAAGGCTACACGCGCGCCTACAAGGACGCCCTGCGTGCCTGCCGGAACGACCTGATCTTCTTCAGCGACTCCAGCGGCAAACACGACGCGGCGGATTTCTGGAGGCTCGCCGCGCTCATCGGCGAGGTCGACATGGTGATCGGCTGCAAGGCCGACCGGCGCGACCCGTTCTACCGCGTGGCGATGAGCCGCGTTTTCAATCTCCTCGTCTCGCGCTACTTCGGCCACCGATTCCGGGACATCAACTCCGGCTTCCGCCTGATGCGGCGGGAGGCGATCGCCCCGGTCCTCGAGGAGGAGTGGCGGATGAAGCACCTGATCAACTTCGAGTTCACGCTCCGCGCCCTCGGGCATGGCGCCCGCATCGCGGAGGTTCCGGTGCGCCACAGCCGCAGGAAACACGGGCCGTCGCGGGGGCTCCCCCTGAAGAAGATCCCCGAGGCGATCTCCATGGCGCTCCGCGCCTTTCCGGCGCTGAAACGGGAGATAGGCGGAGCGAAGAGGCCGTGAGGACGACACCGCCGCGGATCGCCTACCTGATCGCCGACCCGCAACTCTGCGGCGGCGTGGCGGTCGTCTGCCAGCACGCAAACCGTCTCGCGCGCCGCGGCTTCGACGTCTGCATCGTCTCCACGGCGGGGGCGGACCGGATCGACTGGTTCCCGGATCTCCGCGTCCCCGTCGTGCCGCTCTCCCGCCTCCCGCGCGGCATCGACGCGGGCGTGGCCACCTGGTGGGAAACCGCGTGGGAACTCCGGCGCCTGGAGATCCCCCGGAAATGCTACTTCGTCCAGAGCGACGAGACGCGCTTCTACGATTCCGGGCGCTGCGAACGGATCCTCGCCCGGGAGTCGTACCGCCTCGGCTACGAGTTCCTCACCGAGGCGCGCTGGATACAGGAGTGGCTGAAGGCGGAGTTCGGGCAGGAGGCGCGCCACGTTCCCAACGGCATCGACCTCGAGATCTTCCGAGAAGCGGATCCGATCGTCCCGCGGGGCGGGCGCCCGCGCATCCTGATCGAGGGGCCCGCCGATATGCCCTCGAAGGGGATCGCCGACGCGTTCGCGGCCGCGCGGGGGCTCGGCGCCGAGATCTGGTACGTGAACTACCGTGGCGAGCCGGACCCGTCGTGGAGACCGGACCGGTGCTTCAGCCGGGTTCCGATGGAGGGGATGCGGCGGATCTACTCCTCCTGCGACATCCTCCTCAAGATGAGCCGCGTCGAGGGGGTTTCGGGGCCCCCGCTGGAGATGATGGCGTGCGGCGGGACGTGCGTGGTCGCCCGGGCGACGGGCACGGACGAGGCGGTCAGGGACGGAAGGAACGCCCTCGTCGTGGAGCCGGGCGACGTCGCCGGCGCCTCGCGGGCGCTGCGGCGCTTGATCGCGGACCCGGCTTTGCGTCGCGCCCTCGCCGCCGCGGGCCAAGAGACGGTTCGGCGGATGGACTGGGAGCGCTCGATCGACCTGCTGGAGGAGTTCTTCCTCGCGGCGCCCGCCCCGCCCCCGCGCGGAGGCGGCGCCGCGGCGGGGCTCCTGGCCGAGCGGGAGGCGGCGATGGCCGAGATCTGCGTTCGCCTGAAGGCGCACCGGGCGGAGATTGACACGCTCCGGCACGAGCTGAACGCCCTGCGCCTCTCGAAGGGGTGGCGGATCGCCTCCGCCCTCCTCGAGGCGCGCCGGTCACCCGCGGCGCTGCTCCGGCTCCCGGCCCGTGTCGCGTCGATCGCGTGGAAGAAGCCGCCGCGGCGCCCGGCCTGACCGGGACTCCGGCGGAAGAAGGAGGATGCGCGCGTGAACTGGAAAAAGACAGGCGTGCTGATCACCGGCGGGACCGGATCGTTCGGGAAGGCGTTCGCGCGGGAACTGCTCCGGCGGCACCGGCCGCGCGTGGTGCGCATCTTCAGCCGGGACGAGCTGAAGCAGCACCAGATGCAGGAAGAGGGCATTTCTGGGCCAACGCTGCGCTACTTCATCGGCGATATCCGCGACCGAGACCGGCTTTCGATGGCGGTCCGCGGCGTGGATCTGATCGTGCACGCCGCCGCCCTGAAGCAGGTCCCCGCCTGCGAGTACAATCCGTTCGAGGCGGTCAAGACCAACATCCTGGGCACCGAGAACGTCCTGTCGGCGGCGCTCGAACATGGCGTGGAACGGGTGCTCACGCTCAGCACCGACAAGGCGGTGAACCCGGTGAACCTGTACGGGGCGACGAAGCTCTGCGCCGAGAGGATCACGGTCGAGGCCAACTCCTACGCGGGCGGGCGCGACATCCGCTTCTCCTGCGTGCGCTACGGGAACGTCCTCGCGAGCCGCGGCAGCGTCGTACAGGCGTTCGAACGCCAGAGGGAACGCGGGGAGGTCGCCGTCACGGACATGCGGATGACGCGGTTCTGGATCGGCCTGGAGCAGGCGGTCGCCTTCGTGGCCTCCTGCGTGGAGTCGATGCGCGGGGGGGAGGTGTTCGTCCCGAAGATCCCGAGCATGCGGATCGCCGACCTTGCCCGCCTCGTCGCCCCCGGCTGCCGGATCAGGGAGATCGGGATACGCCCGGGGGAGAAGATCCACGAGATCCTCGTCACCCGCGACGAGTCCCGCCACGCCCGCGACCTGGGGCGCAGCTTCGTCATCGAGCCGGAGTTCCACTGGTGGGGGACGAAGGGGCGCGCGCGGGGGAAGGCGCTGCCGGACGGGTTCGAGTACCGCAGCGACACGAACCGGGAGTGGCTGAAGCCCGCGGATCTCGTCCGGCTTCTAAAGCGGGGACCCGGCCGATGACCGCCTCGTTCATCCCGTACGGCCGCCAGCAGATCGACGACGACGACGTCCGCGCGGTCGTCGAGGCGCTGAAGAGCGACTGGCTCACCACCGGGCCGGCGGTCGACCGGTTCGAACGCCTGCTCGCCGGGGCGGTCGGCGCGGCGCACGCGGTCGCCGTCTCGAGCGGCACGGCGGCGCTTCACGCCGCGGCCTTCGCCCTGGGGATCGGCCCCGGGGACGAGGTGATCGTCCCCGCGATGACGTTCGCGGCCTCCGCGAACTGCGTCGTCTACCAGGGGGGGACGCCGGTCTTCTGCGATGTCCTGTCCGGCACGCTTTGCATCGACCCGGACGACGCCGCCCGGAGGATCACCCCGCGCACGAAGGCGCTTGTCGCCGTCGACTTCGCCGGGCAGCCGTGCGACTACGGACGTCTGCGCCCGCTCGCGCGGGAACGAAACCTCGCGCTCGTCGCGGATGCCTGCCACTCCCTCGGCGCGGAGTACGGGGGAAGGAAAGCCGGGACGCTCGGGGACCTGAGCGCCTTCTCCTTCCACCCCGTCAAGCAGATCACCACTGGCGAGGGGGGGGCGATCACCACCGACGACGCGGCTCTGGCGTCCCGGATGCGCTCCTTCAGGAACCACGGGATCGACGCGGACCAGCGGCAACGGCAGGCGGAGGGTACCTGGCGTTACGCGATGACCGCGCTCGGCTACAACTACCGGATCACAGACATCCAGTGCGCCCTCGGGGCGAGCCAGCTCGGGAAGCTTTCGGCGTGGCTCGCCCGGCGCCGGGAGATCGCGCGGCGCTACGATGCGGCGTTCAGGGACGAGCCGGCGGTGAAACCGCTGGAGGTCGCGCCCGGCCTTTGCCACGCGTACCACCTCTACGTAGTGCGGGTCGACCCTGCCGGGGCGGGCGCCGACCGCGAGGGGTTCTTCGCCGCGCTCCGGGCGCGCGGGATCGGCGTGAACGTGCACTACATCCCCGTCCACCTCCATCCGTACTACCGCGAGCGGTTCGGCACGGGCCCGGGCCTCTGCCCGGTCGCGGAGGCGGCCTACGAGCGGATCCTCTCCCTCCCGATACACCCTGGGATGCGCGACGCCGACGTGGAACGGGTGATCGCGGCGGTGCGCGGGACGCGGGAGGAATTCACGGCGCACCGCGGCGGCTGACGGAAGGTGTTTCGATGCTCCATGCACGACGCCCCCGGCGTCTCGCCGGGCCCGCCTTCATCTTCGCGGCGTGGGCGCTGTGGCTCTCGTTCCCCTACCTCGCCTTCGGCCCCGCTTCCTACGTGAAGGTGCACGACTGCGGCGACTCATTGCTTCCCGCGCTTCTCTCCGTCGCGCGGGGAGGTGAGAGCTGGTGGTTCGCGTCCGGGGTGTGCGGCGCGGACCGGCTGGCCTCCGCCCTGGCGGGGCACCTGGATCTCCCGCTCTTTCTCCTCCTCCCCGGCTGGCTCGCGTATGGGCTCCTGATCTGGACGATGCGCTTCCTGGCGGGCTGGTCGGCCTTCAGGCTTCTCGCGGACGACCTCCGGCTCGACCCGTTCCCCTCGTTCTGCGGCGGGATCCTCTACGCGCTCTTCCCCCAGAGCGCCCTCAACTACAGTTGGAACGGATTCAACATCGGCGAGGGCCCGCTTCTCGCCGCCGTGCCGTTCTGCCTCTGGATTCTGCACCGGGCGGACCGCCTCCGACCCCTCGCCGGGGCCGCCTGCGCCGCGGGGCTCGGCGCCCTCTGCGCCCTCGCCTCGTCGTACGCGCTCACCGTCTTCTCCCTCCCCTGCGTCTTCCTCTGGTGCGTTTTCGTCGCGCCACTCCGCCGCCCGAACCGCCTGCGTCTGCCGACGGCGTTCTCGCTCGGCTGGATCGCCGGTGCCTCCCCCTTCCTCTGGGCCGGACTACTCAACGCCCCCCTGTCCCACCGGGCGGCGTGGCCCGCCTTCCGGCCGCTCCCCGGCGGCGGCCGGATCCGTCCGGCGTTCGCGTACGGGCTGCTCCGGGACAACGCCGCCCCGCTCGCCGTCGCGGCGATCGCCGCCGTCCGCGCGCGGGACAGGCGGCTCACGGTCCCCGTCGTGTACGTTCTCGCGGTGCTCCTGCTCGTCCTCGTCTACCGGATGGTCAGGGCGGCCCTGCTCCCCTACCTCGCCTTCCTCTCCGGTTTCCAGTTCGACCGCCTCTACCTGCTGATCCCCTTCTTCGCGATGGTGGGCGGCAGCGCCGGCCTTCACCTCATCGGCTGCGGGGACGCCCTCCCCGGCGCGCGGCGCGGATTCCACCCCCTGCTTCGGCGTCTGCCGGTGTTCCTGTTCGCGGCACTCGTTGTCGCGCAGTCGGCAAGCATCTGCCGCGGGGTGCTGCGCGAACGCCGACGGGGGAGCACCTTCGCCGCCCTCTATCTGCGCCCGGAAATCCGGCGGCTCGCAGAGAGGCGGGACGCGGGCGACCCGTTCCGCATCGCCACGGTCGGCAACTCCCTCTTCCACCCCTCCTGCGCCTGGGCGTACGGACTCGAGTCGGCGGACGGCTACCTGACCCTGTACCCGAAACGGTACCACGATTTCTGGGGGCAGGTCATCGCCCCCCTGGCGGGCGCCGATGAATCGCGGCGCATCTACTTCCACACGTGGGGCAGCCGGGCGTACCTGTTCAACCCGACCGGCGGTTTCCCCGCGGGCGGCACGGTGCCTTTCCGCCACTACTACGATCTTGACCTCCTCTCACTCGCCAATGTGCGCTACGTCATCTCGCCCATCGCCCTCCAGGACGACGACCTCGTTCCGCTGCCCCGCAATGTCGAAGACGGGGCCCCGCTGCGCGTCTATGAAAACCGGCTCGCCCTCCCGCGCTTCTTCCTCGCCCGAAACGTGAAGGTCTGCGGCGGGACTGAGGATCTGCTCCGGGCGGTGCGCGAAGCGGGGAGGGAGAAACTCGCCACCACGGCGTTCGTGGAGCGGGGGGCGTGCCCGGGCCTCCCGGAGGCGGGAGGCGGCGGGGTCGAGGTGCGCAGGTACTCCGCCGACCGGATAGACCTGCACACGACCGCCGCCGCCCCATCCCTCCTCGTGATCCTGAACAGCTTCAGTCCGTTCTGGACGGCGCGCGTGGACGGGGTCCCTGCGCCGGTAGTCCCCGTCGACCACGCGTTCCAGGGCGTGGTCGTCGGGGCAGGGACTCGCGAGGTGACGCTCGACTACTCTCCGTCGTACGCGCACCTGTCCCGCCGCTGCGTTGCACGACTCCGGGGGACGCCGCGATGACGGCGGGGCGGGCGTTCGGGCGCTTCACCGACAGCCGCGGGAACAGCTTCGAACTCCTCGAGGGGTACAGGGATTCGCGCAAGCCGTCGTGGCGGGCGGCGCTCAGGCCCTGGGGCGAATCCTACCTCCCCTCCCCGGGGTTTCCTTCGACCTCGTCTGCTCGTGGGACGTCCTCGAGCACGTGCGCGACCCCCGGCGCGCATTCGCGGAGACGGCCCGCCTCCTCCGGCCCGGCGGCCTCGCCTTCCACGAGTACAACCCGTTCTTCGCCCCCGACGGCGGGCACAGCCACTGCACGCTCGACTTCCCCTGGGGGCACGCGCGGCTCTCCGAGGCGGACTTCCTGCGGTACCTCGCGGAGGTGCGCCCCGGCGAGACGGAGGTCGCGGGGCGCTTCTACCGGTTCAACCTCAACCGGATGACACTCGCCGAGTGCGCGGGGCACGCGCGGGCGGCGGGGCTCGAGACGCTCGTCCTCGCCGCGACGCCGGACGAGGGGCCCCTCGCCGCCGTGTCGCCCGAGATTGCGCGTCAGGTGTCGGCGTGGTACCCGTCCGCGACGGTCCACGACCTCGCGGTCCCGGCCGTACGGCTCCTCCTCCGGAGGCCGTGAGGCGGTCCCGCGGTGGCCGGGGGGCGCGCGATCTGGTATGATGCGGCCATGCAGCGCGACGGTTCCGGCGCGGAGATCCGCGTCGTGGCGATCATCCAGGCGCACATGGCGAGCACCCGCCTGCCCGGCAAGGTCCTGATGGATATCGTCGGGCGGACGATGCTGGCGCGCACCGTGGAGAGGACCCGCCGGGCGGAGCGCCTCGACGAGGTTGTCGTGGCGACGACGACCGCCCCCGCCGACGACGCGATCGTCGCCGAATGCGGCCGGCTGGGCGTCCCCGCGTTCCGGGGCTCCGAGGAGGACGTCCTCGACCGGCACTGCCGGGCGGCGCGCGCGCACTGCGCTGACGCGGTCGCCCGCGTCACCTCCGACTGCCCGCTGATCGACCCGGGCCTGATCGACCGCGTCGTCGGGGCGTTCCTGGAGAAGCGGCCGGACTACGCGGGCAACTCGCTCCGCCCCGCCTACCCGGTCGGACTCGGCGTGGGCGTGGCGTCCATGGCGGCGCTCGAGATGGCGTGGCGCGAGGCGCGGGAGCGGCACGAGCGCGTACACGTGATGCCGTACCTCTACGGGCACCCGGAGCGCTTCACCCTCCTCTCCGTGGAGGGGGAGGAGGACCTGAGCGGCCACCGCTGGACGGTGGACACGGCGGAGGACTTGGCGTTCGTGCGGGCGGTGTACGAGCGCCTGGGGAGCGACGGTCGCTTCGGCTGGCGCGACGTCCTCGCCCTCGTCGAGCGGGAGCCCCGGCTCGCCGAGCTCAACCGCCACGTGCGGCAGAAGACGCTGAGGGAGTGCTGACCCCGGCGGGGGGGAGCGGGCTCCGCGCCGCCCCCTGGGGCCCGAAAGGAGACGGAATGCCGGACGACGGGGGGTTCTCGACCGAACAGGAGGCCTTTTGGGCCGGCGCCTTCGGCGACGAGTACACGGAGAGGAACCGGGCGGAGAGGCTGCGGGCCGCAACCATCGCCCTCTTCGCCAGGATCCTGTCCCGCACGCGCTCCGTGGAGACGGTGATCGAGTTCGGCGCCAACATCGGCCTGAACCTCCTCGCCATCAGGACGCTCCTCCCCGGCGTGAGGTGCTCCGCGGTCGAGATCAACCGCAAGGTCGCCGCGGCGTTGCGCGCGATCACGGGCGTCACGGTGTTCCGCTCCTCCATTTTCGATCATCAGCCGGATTCCACGTGCGACCTCGCGCTGTCCAAGGGGCTTCTCATCCATATCGCGCCCACGCGGCTCTCCGACGCCTACGCCGCCTGGTTCCTCATGCAGAAAGGGCCTGCGTGAAGCAGTGAACACCGTGTTCCGTTGCGACGTTTCGCCCGCCATCGGGTTGGGGCACCTGCGCCGGTGCGCGGTGCTCGCGGCGGAACTGAAGGCGCGCGGGGCGCGCGTCGTCTTCGCCTGCCGCGCGGAGGGGATTGATCCCGAGGTCGAGCTCGAGGGGGCGGCGGACGAGATCGTCCCAGTGGAATGGGCGATCCGGCCGGAGGAGGACGCCCGGCTCGTCGCCCGGATCGCGCGCGAACAAGGCGACGCGACGGCCGTCGTGGACCGCTTCGGCGCCGACGGTGGTTTCGGGGCCGCGCTCGCGGGGGAGCGGACACGCTGGCTCCAGTTCGACTGGGCGGCTCGGGAGCCGATCTGGGCGGACTGGATCCTCAACGCCAATCCCGCGGCCGAGGGAGACGTCTACCGAAGCCTCGCGAGGAAGGCCGGGGCGAGCCTCCTCCTCGGGCCCTTGTATGCCCTGCTCCCGCCGCGATTCCGGGAACTGGCTCGAAGGCGGTGGGACCGCGGTGCGGAGCGGCTCCTCGTGACGCTCGGCGGCGGGGATGACCGCGGGGGGACGGAACTCTGCCTCGACGCGCTGCGGCTCCTCGACCCGCGACCGGCGTGCACGGTGCTCGTGGGGCCGTTCAACCCGCGCCGACGCCGCATCGAGGAGAAGGCGGCGGGGTGCGGCGGGGACGTGACCGTGATTTTTGGGGAACGGGACGTCGCCGCAAAGATGGCGGAGGCGGATATCGCCGTCATCGGCGGCGGGACGACGACCTTCGAGGCGGCCGCGATGGGTCTGCCGTTCGTCGCCATCCAAATTGCGAAAAACCAGTCCCGCAACGCGGAGGCATGGGATCGCGCGGGCGCGGGCCTCGATGCGGGCCCCGTGGAGCGGCTCGCCCCGGAGCGGCTCGCCGGCCTTCTCGCCAGCCTCCTGGAGGACGGCGCCCGCAGGGCGTCCCTCTCCTCGGCGGGCATGGCACATGTCGACTGCCGCGGGGCGGCGCGGGTCGCCGACGCATTGACGGAGGGAGGGCGGCATGCCGCGTGAACGGTATCCGGAGATGGTGCTGCGCGGCGAACGCATCCTTCTCCGCCCGATGCGGGAGGAGGACGCGGAGGCGGTGGTGCGCTGGAGGAGCGATCCCGCAGTGCGCCGCTGGTTCTTCTCGACGGATCCGATCACGATCGAGTCCCACCTCGCCTGGTTCAGGAGGGAGAAACCGGACCGGATCGATTACGTCATCGTCCTCGAAAAGACGGGGCGTCCGATCGGCACGGTGAGCTTCATAAAGTTCGACCGCCGGGCGCGCACCGCGCAGGACGGAACGATGATCGGGGAGCCCGCCCTGTGGGGAAAGGGGTACGGGCGCGAGGCGCTCCTCCTTTGGCTCTCCTTCGGTTTCGAACGGCTCGGCCTCAGGAGCATCGACGCACAGGTCAAGATATCGAACGAGAGGAGCGCCCGGCTGCTCGAGCGGCTCGGTTTCTCGACGACGGGAAGGATGCACACGGAGAGGGGGGAGGAGTTTTTCGCGATGACGCTCACGCGCGACGAGGCGGAGCGGCGCGGGATCGTCGCGCCCTCCGGAGGGGAAACGCAATGAGGACTGAGGCCGCCTGCATCAGGATCGCGGGGAGGAGGATCGGCGCGGGCCATCCCGCCTACCTCGTCGCCGAGCTCTCCGCCAACCACCGCGGCAGTTTCGAGGAGGCGGCGGCGCTCGTCCTCGCCGCGCGCGAGGCGGGCGCCGACGCGGTGAAGCTGCAAACCTACACGCCGGACACCATCACCATCGACTGCGACGGGGAGGCGTTCCGGCACCGCGCCGGCTCCCTCTGGACCGGGAGGACGCTCCACGAGCTGTACCGCGAGGCGCACACCCCGTGGGAGTGGCAGCCCCGCCTGAAGGCGATCGCCGATGGCCTCGGCATCGCGCTCTTCTCCACCGCCTTCGACCCGACCGCCGTGGAATTCCTCGAGCGGATGGGCGTCCCGGCGCACAAGGTCGCCTCCCTCGAGATCACGGACCTGCCGCTCATCCGCCTGATGGGCGCGACCCGGAAACCGCTCATCATCTCGACCGGCATGGCCACCCTCGATGAGATCGCCGAGGCGGTCGACGCCGCCCGGGGGGCGGGGGCGCGCGAGATCGCCCTGCTGCGTTGCGCGAGCGCCTACCCCGCGCGGCCCGAGGATATGCGCCTCGCCTCCATCCCCGACCTCGCCGCCCGGACCTCCCTCCCAGTGGGGATCTCCGACCACACGCTCGGGATCGAGGTGCCGATCGCGGCCGTGGCGCTCGGGGCGTGCATCGTGGAGAAGCATTTCACCCTCTCACGCGCCGCGGGAGGCCCCGACGCCCTCTTCTCAGCGGAGCCGGAGGAGTTCCGACGGATGGCGCGCGCGGTGCGCACCGTCGAGAAGGCGCGCGGGACTCCGTGCTACGGCCCGGGACCGCACGAGCGGGAGAGCCTCAGGTTCCGACGCTCGCTCTACGTCGTGGAGGACACGGCCGCCGGGGAGACGTTCACGGAGCGGAACGTGCGCTCGATCCGCCCGGCCGGGGGCCTTTCGCCCAAGCACCTTTCCGAGGTGCTGGGAAAAAGGGCCGCGAGGGCGGCCGCGCGAGGCACGCCGCTCTCATGGGACCTCGTCGCGCGGTGACGCATAGGTGGCCATGACGCCGCACCCGTTCATCGAGGCCGTGTTCGGCGCGGAGCACCCGGAGAACCTCTACTACGGGCACGCCGGAATCCTCCGGCGCCATGCCGGCGTGCGCCTGCCGTACCGCGTCCCGGGCGTCATCCAGCACGGTTGGGTCGGCGACCATCCCGGCATCTACGGCGACCTCGCCCTGTACGGGTACGAGGACAGGATCCGCCGTTACTTCGTCTGGGGGCGCAGGAACCTCGCCCGGTGCAGGGCGCTCGGCTTCCCGAACGCCACCGCCATCGGCGCGCCATTCCTGTATTCGGGTCCACCCCCGGAAGGCGCGCGCCACCCGCGCGGCCTCATCCTCGTCCCGGCGCACTCCTGCGAATGGACGGAGTACGCCGACGCCGAGTCCTCCTACCGCGCCTACCTCGACGCGGTGGAGGGGATACGGGACCGGTTCGACCCGATCGCGGCGTCGCTCTACTGGCACGACCGCCGCACGCCGGGTCTCGCCCGGCTCTTCGAGGAGCGGGGGATCCGCGTGGTGGGCTTCGGGCACAGGAACGACCCGGCGTTCCTCTCGAGATTCCGCTCCGTCGTCGAAGAATACGCCTTCATGTCCTCGAACGCCTTTGGCTCCGCCCTCTTCTACGCCCTGCAGATGGGCAGGAGGGCTTTCCTCTACGGCCCGTGCTTTCGTTATCGGAACGACGATCCGTCCGCGGCCGGGAGGCCGCCCATCCGCGCGCAGTTCTCGAAAATCTACCCCGGCCTCCTCTGGGAGAATTTCGACGGCGAGCCGCACCCGGAGATCGCCCGTGAGGAGCTGGGCACGGAGTTCGCGCGGTCGCCGCGCGAACTGCGGCGCCTGATGGGCTGGACGCCCGGCCGCCTCCTCGGCGCCGCGTGCGCCCGCCTGCTGCCGAGACGCCGCCTCTTCGTCCGCGAGGGCGCGTGCACCGGTCTCGCGGGGGCGCGCACGGGTATGGGCGGGGCGGTCTTCCTCGGGCGCCGCGGGGAGGAGGACGGGGTCACCCTCTTCTTCCTCGCACGGGAGCGCCTGCGGCCTAGCCTCAGGATCTTCGTGCACGCCTTCCCCGAGGACCGGGGATCGCTGCCTCCGGCGCGGCGGGAGCACGGCTTCTTCAACCTCGACCACGATCCCCTCGTGCCGGCGCATCGCTGGCCGAAAGGGAGGGCGTACGCCGACACCATCGCGCTGTCCGTCCTCCCGTCCGGGCGCCACCGGCTCGAGGTCGGCCTGTTCGACGAAAAGAGCCTGACGGTGCTCGGGACGGCGGACGCGGGAACGGTCGAGATCCCGGCGCCCCCCGCGGCGAGGGGGAACGCACCATGAGCGGGATCAGGATCAGCGCCGTGGTCCCGACGCGCAACCGGTGCGGCGATCTCGAGGTGTGCCTCGGGTCGCTCGCCGCGCAGAACCTCCCCCCGGACGAGTACGAGATCGTCGTCGTGGACAACGGCTCAACCGACGGGACACGTGAGGCGATTGGACGGTGCATCCGGGCGCATCAGGGCCGGTCGATCGTGTGCGTCGGCGAGCCGGAACTCGGCCTTGGGCCGGCCAGGAACGCCGGGATCCGGGCCTCCCGCGGCGAGATCGTGGCGTTCATCGACGACGACGCCTCGGCATCCCCGCGGTGGCTGGCGTCTCTTCTCGACGTCCATGCGCGGTGGAATGCGGACATCGTCGGCGGCCGGATCGTACTTGACTATTCCGAAGAACGCCCGGCCTGGCTCGGGGGGGAACTGGAGGCGTGGCTGAGCGCCCTCGACCTGGGCGGGGAGGCGCGCCCGGTGCGCTATCCCGAACAACTGTTCGGAGCCAACATCTCGTTCCGGCGGGCGTGGCTGGACAAAACCGGCGGCTTCGACCCCGCCCTCGACCGCAAGGGCTCCTCGCTGGCAAGCGGCGGCGACACGGACCTCCTTTGGCGGATGCTGCGGATGGGGGCGCGGGCCGTGTACGAACCGGAGGCGGTCGTGACGCACCGGATTCCGGCCGAGCGGCTGACGCGGGGTTGGTTCGTCAGGCGGATGTACCAGGGCGGTCGGTCGAACCTCATGATCAGCGTCCGGCACGAGGGGCGGCTGAAGGCGATGCGGCGGTCCGCGTTCTTCGCCGCGCGTGTCGGGCGCGCGCTGGCCCGGAGGCCGCCGCGCCCCTTCGCGGTCCTCCTCGAAACAGCGCAGCTCACCGGGTACCTCTGCGCGACGGGGCGCGCCCTGTTTCCGCTTCGGGCGCTTTTCGAGGAGTGGGCCGCGGCGCGGCGGGAGACGGCGCGGCAGGCGCGCCTGTACCGTCCGAGCGAGGTGGAGGGGATGATCGCGCATCGGATTGACGCCGAGCTGGGCGGCGTCAGGGTCCTCGGCTGGACGCGGGATGGGAGAACAGCGAAGCTCTTTTTCGGAATCGCGGCGCCTCCGCGCGCGCCGCTCCTTGTTTTCTGTCATCTGCACCCGAAGTCGTGTGGTATGCTACCCGCGGAGCACCGCCCGCACGGGTTCCTCAACCTCGACCACCGGCCCGCGCTTCCGGCGCGCAGGTGGCGGAGCGGAAGGGTATTCATCGACGAGGTGGACCTGCGCGATATCCCCGCCGGGGAATACCGGCTCGCGTTCGGCCTCTGCGACGCGAGGACCCTCGCGCGCATCCCGGTGCGGGGAACGGGCGCCGATCATCTGGAGACCGGCCCGTTCGCCCTCGGGTGAAGCGCCCACGGAAGGAAAAGGGATGAACCCCAAGATCACCGTGGTAATCCCCTGCTACAACCATGGCGCCTTCCTCGATGAGGCGGTGAACTCCGTCCTGGCGCAGACGATGCAGGATTTCGAGATCGTCGTCGTCGACGACGGCTCCACGGACGAGGAGACCGCGCGGGTACTCCGCGACAGCCGATGGCCCAAGACTGTCGTGTACAGGACGGAGAACCGGGGACCGTCTGCCGCGCGGAACACGGGGATCCGGAGGTCAGCCGGAGAGTACCTCTGCTGCCTCGACGCCGACGATCTGCTGGAGCCGACGTGTCTCGAGAAGACCTCCCGCCTGCTGGACGAGGAGCCGGACGTGGGGATCGCCGGCTTCTGGTACCGGACATTCGGGGAGGAGGAGGCGGAACGGACGCCCGCGGGCTGCACGCTCGAGGATATCCTGGGTGCGTGCATCCTGCGCCCAACCGCGCTCTTCCGCCGCGAGGCATGGAACAAGAGCGGGGGCTTCGACGAGCGGTTTAAGAGCGGCTACGAGGATTGGGACTTCTGGATAGGCGTGATGGAACGGGGCTGGCGCGCCCGCATCATCCCGGAATTCCTCTTCCGCCAGCGCGTACAAGAGGGGTCGCGCAACACGGAGAGCGACAGGCCTGAGGTCCGCGCCCGGTTCATGGAGGAGATGATCCGGAAGCACGAAGCGGTCTACCGGGAACACGCGATCCCCGCGCTCATGCAGAGGGAGTCCCTCATCGGGGAGCTCAGGGACTGGACCAGGCAGCAGGACGAGGCGAAACGCTGGTACCTGGCCCGGAGCGCCGAGCACGAACGGCGCATCGCCCGCCTCGACGCCGAGCTGGAGCTGCAGGCCGGCGAGATGCAGGCCCTTCAGCAGGAGTCGGCGGGACTGGAACGGAGATACGCCGCACACGATGCGTCGCTCGAGGCCGTCCGGCGGGCGATTGAGGCGCGGGAAGAAGAGCTCCGCAGTATGCGCTCCTCCCGGGAATGGAGACTCGGCCGCGCCTTCCAGGAGGCGAAGCGCTCCCCCTGCGCGGCCCTCCTCCTGCCGTTTCGCGCGCTGCGTTTCGGCCTCGGCCGGCGCGGCGATGAACGCGCGGAGGGCCGATGAGCACGCCGCCCGGAACCCCGTCGATACCGCCTCTTCCCTGTCCCGGTGAGGACGCGCCCGCCATGGACCGCCGGGTCGACCGCGGCCGCGCGCCCCACCCCCTTTCTTCCGCGGGGTACCCGCGGGTTTCCGTGGTGATCCCCTGCTTCAATCTCGGCCGCTGGCTCGACGAGGCGGTCGAGAGCGTCCTGCGTCAGACCGTTCAAGAAACCGAGATCGTCGTCGTCGACGACGGCTCGACCGACGCGCAGACCGTCCGGCTCCTCTCCGGGTACCGGAAGCCCCGGACCACGGTGCTCCGCGGCCCGAACCGGGGCCTGCCCGCGGCGAGGAACCTCGGGATCGCGCGCGCGCGCCCCCCCCTCGTGATGTGCCTCGACGCCGACGACATCCTCGAACCCACCTGCATCGAACGCGCCGCGCGGACCCTCGACGAGGAACCGACCGTTTCCATCGCGAGCTTCTGGCTCCGCGCCTTCGGCGACGACGCGTGGGACTACACCCCCGTCGAGTGCACGCTCCGGGATATCCTGGTGGAGAACAAGATCTGCTGCTGCGCGATGTTCAGGCGGTCGATGTGGGAGGAGATCGCCGGATACGACGAGGCATTCACACGGGGATACGAGGACTGGGAGTTCTGGATACGGGCCCTCGGCCGCGGGCACCGCGTCCGGATCATCCCCGAGATCCTGTTCCGGTACAGGATCCGCGAGGGGTCGATGCGCAAGGGCAGCGACCGGCCCGAAAACCGCGCGCCGATCATGCGGGCGCTCATCGAGAAGCACGCCGATCTGTTCCGGCAAAACGTGCTTCCGGCCCTCATCGGCAGGGAGAGGATCGTCGGGGAGTTAAAGGACTTCGCGCGGCAGCAGGACGAGGCGAAGCGGTGGTTCCTGTCCCGCGATCTGGAGCACCAGAGGCGAATTGCGCAGCTCGAGGAGGATGGACAACGGCTGGCCGGCGAGGCGCGAGACCTCCGGGAGAGAATCGCGCGCCGGAAGGAAGAACTCTCCGCGCAGGAGGAACGGCTGTCGCGCCTGCGCGAAACCCTCGATCGGAGGGAGCACGAGTTCCGCGCGATCGTCGGATCCAAGGCGTGGAAGCTCGGCTGCGCCTTCCGGGAGGCCAAGCGCTCCCCGCGGGCGGCCCTTCTCCTGCCGCTGCGTCTCGCCGACTTCGCGTGCCCGGACTGCATCAAGCGCTTCGTCGGAAAAATGCTCCTGATTCCCCCCGGGGAACCGGTGCGGAAAGGCTGGTACCTGTTCCCGCACCGGTTTTTCGACCGGGCCCTGCCGCCTTCGGTGAAGGCGCGGTTCCCGACGTGGCCGCGCAACGCGGCCCGTGCCGTCTTCCGGACCACGGACGAGCGCCTCTTCCGCCAGAAGAGGTGGGACGGCCCGCTGGTCACCGTGGTGATCCCCTGCTACAACTACGGCCGGTTCATCGACGAGGCGATAAAGAGCGTGCGCGCGCAGACCTTCTCGAACCACGAAATCATCATCGTGGACGACGGCTCCACGGATCCGTTCACCGTCCAGAAGCTCGCGGAGGTGGAGCGGCGCGCCCTCCCCGGCGTGCGGCTGATCCGCCAGACAAACGCGGGGGTGTCCGCCGCGAGGAACCGGGCGATCGAGAAGGCGCGCGGAAAGTATATCTGCTGCCTGGACGCCGACGATCTCCTCGATCCGTCCTACCTCGAGAAGTGCCTGCTTGTCTTGGAGAGCCGGAACCTGGACCTGTGCTATTCCCACGTGCGGATATTCGGGGACGAAACCGGCTCCTGGGAGACCGGCGCATTCGACCTCGCGCGGCTTCTGCGGGAGAACTGCGTCTGCACGGCCGCGGTCTTCACCCGAAAGATCTGGCGGAAGGCGGGCGGATTCAAGGCCGTCATGAGCCGCGGGTGGGAGGACTGGGACTTCTGGATCGCCGTCGCCGCGGCGGGGGGGCGCGGCGGCGTCCTCCCCGAGCAGCTGTTCCTGTACCGGCGGCACGGGGAGACTCGCGACGTCGTGGCCGCCGCCCGGCACGCGGACGCGCTCTGGACGCAGATCAGAGCCAATCACAAGGCGCTCTACGAAAGCCGGGTGAAATCCCCGCGGAAGAGGAACTTGGTCGTGCAGGACCCGTTCGTCAATCTGTGGGGCGGCCTCTCCTCACCCTCGGAGGAAGATCGGTCTCGGGGCGTCCTCTTCCTGATCCCCTGGATGGTGCTCGGCGGGGCGGAGTCCATCCTCTGCGGCATCGCCGGAGCGCTCCGGAAGGCGGGGGGCGCGCGGGTGCATATCGTCGCCACAGACCGGCCCCTCCTCTCGATGGGCGACTCCTCGGACGAATTCAGGCGGATCACCCCGCATCTCTACCGGCTCCCCGACCTGCTCCCGGAGCGGCTCTGGTACGACTACCTCGAGTCGTACATCCGCCATCGCGCGATCGACACCCTGTTCGTATGCGGGTGCAGGTTCATCTACCCGCACCTCGCGCGGCTCAAGGCGCGGTTCCCGAAGCTGCGCGTGGTGGACCAGATCTTCAACGACTCCCCGATGGGACACGTGGAGAACAACCGGAAGTACGTACGGTGGATCGACCTCACGTTCATCGTCGCGGAGAAGCTTCGGCGCTCCATCCTCTCGCGCTTCGGCGGCGACCCGGCGCGGTTGCGGACGCTCTATCACGGGGCAAACACGGCCCTGTTCGATCCCGCACGCATCGACAAGGCGGAGGCCCGGGCGCAATTCGATCTGCCGTCGGACAAGAAGATCATTCTGTACGTCGGGCGCCTCTCGGTGGAAAAGAACCCGCTCCTCTTCGTCGAGCTTGCCGCCGCCCTTCGAGAGGATCGAAACCTGCGCTTTGTCATGGCAGGGGACGGGCCGCTCCGCGACGAAACGGTTGCGCGGGTGCGGAAACTCCATCTCGACAACCTCCTGCTCTTCGGCATCGTCCCCCCGAAAGAGATGCCGGCGCTCACCCGCGCGTCGGACCTCCTCGTCGTCACCTCCCTGACCGAGGGGGTTCCGTTGACGATCTTCGAGGCGCTCGCGATGAACGTGCCGGTGGTGGCCTCGGACGTGGGCGGCATCTCCGACGTCGTTCGGGAAGGGGTGCACGGCTTCCTCTTCCGTGACGGCGACTTGGCGGGGTGCGTCGATAAGGTCCGCAGGGCCCTGGGGCACCGTTTCGGGGACCTGCGGACGGAAGCGGTGGGGCGCTACGAACTGCGCGACGTCTACGCCCGCTATTGCGAGATTCTCCAGGACACGGCCACCCCCCCTGTCAGGGCGCTGCCGCTATCCGCGGCGCGGCGCAGCCCCCTTTCTTTCCGCCGCGCGGCCCGCCTCCTCTTCCGGCCCGCGGACAGGCGGAACGCCCGGCAGGAGAAAGTGGATGGCCCCCTTGTCTCCGTGGTCATCCCCTGCCATAACTATGGGCGGTTCATCGACGAGGCGCTCGGGAGCGTGCTCGCCCAGACATTCTCCGACTACGAGGTGCTCATCGTCGACGACGGGTCGACCGACCCCGCCACGCTGGAGAAACTCCGCGAGATCGAGGCGAGAAATCTCCCGCGCGTCACGATCATCCGCCAAGAGAACCAGCGACTCCCCCGCACCCGCAACAACGGAATACGCGCGTCGAGGGGCACCTATATCTGCTGCCTTGACGCGGACGATCTGATCGAGCCGACGTATCTGCAGAAATGCGTGACGGCTCTCGAAAACGGCGGCCTGGATATCTGCTACAGCCACGTCCGGCTCTTCGGCGACGAGGAACGGGTATGGGAGACCGGGGATTTCGACCCCGAGACACTGAAGAGGCAGAACTGCGTCTGCGTGGGCGCGGTGTACAGGAAATCGGCATGGGAGCAGGCGGGCGGCTACAATCCCGACATGAGTCTCGGCTACGAGGATTGGGATTTCTGGCTCTCGATGCTGGAAAACGGCGCGCAGGGAACGGTCATCCCCGAGCCGCTTTTTCTCTATCGCAAACACGGCCGGTCGATGATCGACGGGGCGCAGGAGAGACACAAGTTCCTGTGCGCCCAGATTCGGGAGAATCATCCCGCCCTCTTCGCGGGGAAAGTTTTCCCCCGGGGGACGCGGCGGCGATCCGCGCGGCGACGGACCTTCCCGCGCTGACACCCACCCCCGGGGGGTGCCGCGGCTCCAGGCGTGGGGCGCTGAGCAGTACGGGACGTTCAGCGGCACTACCTTGCTGCGCTCTCTATTTCGCCATTGCGGTGTGGATTCCACTCCCCTCCCCTCCGAGGGATCGGGGCGGGGACCGCGACACCGGCCGGCGGCGCATGCGTCCCGCCGGGAGGAACCGGCATACCCATGACGACCGCTTCGGTGCTGTTTGTTTCTCTGCTGGCCGGCCTCCTCCTCTGGGGGCTTGAGACCGCCCATTCGATCCTCGCCGGGGGGCCGTCTGCGGGCGGCCTGCGGACGCACCTCCCGTTTGCGATGCTCCTCCTGCTCCTGTTCAGCGGATGGGGCGTCGCGGCCGGTTTGATACAGGCCGTCTGTCTCTCCCTGGTGCGGTTCGTCGGGCGGCGGGTGGAGAGGAGACGGGGCCCCTCCCCTGGCCGCCTCGCCGCGGCGGCCTTCCTCGCCGCGATCTGTAGCGCAGACGCTGTGCGCAGCACATTCCCTCTGGATTCGGCATGCCGTACGCCGTCCCGCCCTCTTCTGCACCCCTCCGCCATATCCGACGCGCACGGCGCGGAGAGGGACGCGCCGCGGAGAGACGCTCAGGGTTTTCCCGCGCCGATGGATGCGAGCGCCTTCTCCGCCGCATTCCGGCAGGGGTCGAAGTTCGTCGTGCGCTGAATCTCCTCGAGGACAGGGCGGGCCGACAGGTCGCCGATCTCTCCGAGCGCCGAGACGATGGCGGCGCCGTACCAGGAATCCCTGAACCAGTGCTTCTTTAGGAGTGCCGCGCACAGCGGTTCGGTCGCGCGCCTGTCCTTCAGCGCGCCGATGATCTTGACGGTCCTGATCGCGCTTTGCACGTTCTCCCTGTCATTGCCGCGGATTCCCTCCGCGATGATCGCACAAAGAACGTCGAGGCCGGCCGTATCGCCGAGACGCCCGAGGGCCATCGCCGCCTCCCTGCGGTCCGCGTCCGTTCTCGCGGCGGAAAGGTACGCGCGCAGCGGGCCGGCGGCGGCCCTGTCCCCGAGCAGGCCGAGATAGCGCGCGGCCCTGCGCTTCGACTCCGCCCGGCCGTGTTCCAGCTCTTGGAGCAGGAACGGCGAGGCCTGCGCGTCCCCGATCCTCGCGAGCGTCCAGCCCGCCTGGTTGCGGACAGCCGCGTCCCGTGATCCGAGGAGGGGCCGGATCGCATCCCCGGCCTCCTCGACGAGGCCGGGGGGGAGTGGCGGGGGTCCGCCGCTCGCCGAAGCGAGGAGCCGTTCTAGGGAGCCGACGGCCTCGAGCATCTTCTGGAGCCGCTCGGGGGAGGATTCGCTGCCGATGTGCGGGAGAAGCCGCCGGAGGGATTCGATGTCGCCCGCAGCGCCATGGGCGATCAGCCGGTCGACCTCGTCTCCGCCGCCGCCCCCCCTCAAGGAGAGGATGCGGGTATTCTCGAACTGGTGAGCCGCCCATTTCCCCATCAGCTCCCGCAGAACAGCGGCGGTCTCCGCCTCCTCCCCGTAGAGGTTGCGCGTCTCCTTCGGGTCGTTGGCGAGATCGTACAGCTCATACGCCGTGCTGGCCATGTCGTGGATCAGTTTCCACCGGTCCCTGCGCACCATCCTCTTCGCGATCCTCTCCCCGATGGCCTCCGAGAAGGCGGTCCCCCGGAAGCCGGGCGCATCGCCGGCAATGAGCGGGCCCAGATCGGTGCCCTGCATAAAGGGGCCGCGGGGGAGGCCAAGCAGTGACAGCAGGGTGGGAGCGAGGTCTATCGTTTGAACCGGCACATCCACCACGCGCGCGCGGACCCCCGGAATCCTGAGAACGCACGCCACGTGCGTCTCCTCCTCGTAGAGCGTCCCCCCGTGGTACAGGGAGCCGTGCTCCCCCATCCCCTCGCCGTGGTCGGCCGTGACGCAAAAAACGGTCCGGTCCCACAGCCCCTCGCGCGCGAGATCGGAGACAAGTCTCCCGATGAAACGGTCCACGTAGGCGATCTCGCCGTCGTATCGGTCGACGGGCGAGGGGCCGAAATCGTGCCCCTCGTGCGGCACGAACGGGTAGTGCGGCTCGAGGAAATGAGCCCACGCGAAGAACGGCTGCGATCGGTGCGCGCGTATGAACCGCGACAGCGTCGAATAGACGAACGACGCATCCTCGCTCTTCGCGCCGGCATCCTGCCTAACGGCGAAGCCGAGGCCGGTGCGCTCGAGCGGGTTGTCCTTGTTCTGCATGAAGAGGAGGAGCGGGGAGAAGAACCCCCCGGTCGCGTACCCCTGGGCGCCGAGGATCTCCGCGAGGGTGGGCGGGTCGTCGGCGCGCATCCCAAGGATGAACGAGGAGCCGTACCGGGAGGTCATCAGCCCCAGGATGGAGAAAAAGCTGCTGGGGGCCGGCGCGTAGGCGTTGTGAAAGACGATCCCCTCGCGGGCCATCCGGTCGATGCTCGGCGAGACGGGGCGCGGATAGCCGTAGCAGCCGAGGTGATCCGCGCGGAGCGCGTCCACGGTGACGACGACGAGATTCATCCCCCTCGCGACCCCCGGCAGGCCCGGTTTGTCCTTCAGGACGGACATCTCCGGGTCCAGCATCCAGAACGGCGTCTCGGCCGGGAGTCCGGTCGGCTGGTACGCGGGCGCCCCGGCGAACAGGCCGCGGAGGCGAAACAGTTGCGCGGCGGAGGTCGTGGAAGACTGGATTGCATGCAGCGTGCGGTTCCACGCCCCGCGCGTCCAGGCGACGCGCGGGAGAAAGACAAGGACCGCCGCGGCGCAGCACAGGGCCGCGACGGCCTGTTTCGTTGACAAAAGCGGACGGACGCCTCGCCGCCTTCCCGACACCGTGACGGCCCACGCGCCCTGTACGGCGAGGAAGCAAGCGGCCGAGAGGGCGCCGTGTACGTAGCGGTAGAGCCCGACGTAGCAGGTCGCGTCGACGTACTGGAGGCAGAACGCCGCGGCGAGAAGGACGGCGACGAGCGCACGGCGGCCCCGCGCCCCGACTTCTTCGCGGGCGATGCGCCCCGCGACGGACGCGACGGCCCACGACGCGAGCACGAGCGCCAGGACGGCGAGGAACGACGCCGACGCGACGAGGAGGGCGCGATGGGGGATCCTGGAGATCCGGCGGCCGCCGAAGAGGAGCTGGACGAACCGCAGGCAAAGGGGCGAGAGGAGCAGGGAGGCACACAGGGGCCGCGCGAAACCCCGCCTGCGGCCGAAGACCGGGACGCGTGCGGCGGCGTCCCCGAGCAGGCGCACCAGCGACAGGAAAACCCGCTGCGTGACCCCCCAGAGCGCGCCGAAGAGGGTGGCGGCTGCCGAAATGGCGAGCAGCAGGAGCAACGCGTCCGTAACGCAGCGTACCTGCGCGACGGGGAACAGCAGGGCCCGGGCCGTCTCGAAAACCGCCACGGAGATCGCCGAGATCATCGAAAGGGCGATTGAGACCTGGAGAGGGTGGCGTATGGCCCTTTCCCGGATACAGGCCCACGCCGCGGTGTCTGCCCCGAGAGACGGTTCTTCGGCGGACCGCCGCTTCATCTGACTGCTCCTGGATGCGAGAGAAAGGGGCCCCCGCCCTGCGCCCGTCAGCCCATCATGGCCGTTCAGCTATCCCCGGTCTCGCGCACCGTTCAGTTCGCCCGGTGAACGGCGCGCGCGCGCATATCAGCGCATTTGAGAATATGGACTTCCCATGCCACGACCGTAGTGCGCCTCTCTTGCCGGCAAGTTCTTCGATAAGATTTACTGTTAGGATTTCGTGCCTGTACGGTCGGCTGATCCCTCCTCCCGTGCCTGCGTCTTCTCCGCCTGCAAGCTCCCCCGACGCCCCGCGATGGGCCGCGCGTACCCTGGGGAGGAGATCATTCTACAACAGTTCGATGGGATGGGGTACCGCTGCGAATCGGATCCGTCTATCCGAGAACCTCCACACCCGGCCTCTTCCAGACAGCCCGCGATCCGCTTTTGCGTGCGCCTGCCGAGCCGGACGCGCAGCGCATCCCGGTCAAGGGCACTACCCGCCTCTGCCAACGCCCCGATCTAGACGCGTCGCTCCCCGTGCGCGGCCCGAGCATGCGCGCGACTCCGTCCCCGGAGGGCTGCTCGCCGTCGGCCGTGAGCTTCTCCGGGAAGATGGCGATACGCACTTGCCCGCAGATCAGTGGGAGGGAGCATCGCAGCCCCGGAAAGCGGAAGGCCGTCAAGGAGTCCATGCGGCGCGATACGCACCTCGCGCGGCACAAGGATATGCGCGCGCTCCGCAGGGGAACTCCGGCAGGCATCGTACGCGCCCCCCGCTGAAATGAAGGGGGGTGGAACGTAATTCGCCCCTCATCCCGCGCCGGCCGCCCCCGCTGCCTGCGCCGGACCGCGTCATCCGCCCGGCGCCGACCGGAGGTAGTCCCCGTACGAAGGATAGACGGTGATCAGCGGGTCGGAGACGGGGCGGCGTGGCGGACGCTTCACCTCGATCACCGCCGTCTCCTCTTCCCCTCTCCCCTCGCGGAGCGTATCCAGGTCGAAGGTGATCGGTTGCGGGTAGTGCGCGGCGAGGTATGCCTGGATCGCCCATGGCTGCGCGAAGTCGGGTATCGCGGTGCACCACCACTGTTTGACGTTCACGAGAAGCAGATGCGTGCGGCCGCGCCTGACCTGCGAGTCCACCGCCGCCCAGACCTTCCGGTCGTGCTCCTTCTGGGATCGCCAGAGCTCGTTCAAGGCGTAGCAGTCCAGGAATGCCAGGTACGAGAAGATCAGGAACGCGGCAGCGCATTCCAAGAGGACGCGTCTCCGCGGCAGCGAGGCGAGCGGCAGCGCCGCGAGGACGGCGAGGGGGACGCCGAACCCGTACAGGTACCTGCTCTGCATCGGGCGCATCCGGGTCATCACACCGTAGGCGACCGGGAGCCAGATGAGCACGATCCAGGCCGCGGCGCAGACGGCGACCAGCGCGGCGAGGCGGGCGCGCCCGACCGTGGAGGGCGCGGCGGCGCGGCGCAGGGGGAGGAGGCCCGCGAGGAATATAGCGGCGCCCGCAGCCGCGGCCGCCAACGTCCGCCCGGATGGCGGGATGCTGAAGCGGGCGTAGTACCACGTCCGGGGGTTCAGGGAGTAGAGGATTGTTTTCGCGCAGTTCGAGACGGCCGCCGTGAACAAGGCTGGATCGAGCGCCCCGGGGGGGCGCGTCTGGCCGGGGAATGCAGCCGTATTCGTCGCGACCGCGGCGAGGTAGACGGCCAAAAGGATGGCGCCGACCGCAAGCGGGACGCCCAGGCGCATACGGTCCCGCAGCAGGCGCGTCGTCGAGGCCCGGGAGGCGAGGGACGCGAGGAGCAGGATGCACGGGGTGGCGTAGAGCAGCGCCAGTGTCTGCTCCCCCGCGAACTGGGCCAGCGTGAACCACGCGGTCAGTGTCCATACATCGAGAAACCTGCGGCGGAGCGGGTTCAGCAACCGGTGGAGATAGAGGAGGTAGAACAGGACGGGGGCGATCTGGAAGAGGGTGTTGACCCAGAAGAGAACGTTCTGCCCGGTGGGCATCACGAGGAAGAAGAAGGCGCTGTAGATCGCCAGTCTCTCGTCGAACCGCGCGAGGATCCTGAACAACGCCGCGGCGACCGCCAGATGGAAGGCGAAATGCAGGAGGAAATGCGGGACGTACCGGTAGCCGAAGGCGAGGTAGGCGAACAGCTTGATGACAAAACTGACGAACTGGATGCGCACCCGGTACTGGATGTACTCGTTGTCGACGATCTTGCGCACCGCGCCGAATACGCCGTCCGTGCGCAGCATCGAGGCGTACTCGTTGAAGAAGCTCCAGTCATCGAGCTTCAGGGTGAGGCAGTCGAGGTTCGCGACGAAGATCGGCAGCATGAGCAGCGCGAGAACCGCCGCGAGCCGGCCAAATCTTACGCCGGCACCCGGTCGGGGGGCTCGTCCATCCTGCGCGGCTGTGGTGTGCATGGCCGCAGGATACCAAAGCGCAGACGTTGTATGCAATACATTCCTGCGGCATAAGATGGAACGTTAAACGCCCCGAGCCTCCATCCGGAACCTCCAATCTGTTCGCCGCCCCGCCCGCAAAAAGCTTCCCTCGCGCCGCCGCCTTTGCCCCATGGATATCCCCGACCTGATGGGGACGATGCTCAAGGGCGGCGAAAAGGTGGTATGCGCCCTCCAGGACTGCTTTTGGCTCGACATCGGGCGCGTGGACAACTATCAGAAAGCGGCGGAGATCTTCAAGAGGAGGAAGAAGGAGTTCATGCCGGTCTGATACCGGCCGACCCCGCGTCGGCCCGGGAACTGTCCCCGGGCGATCAGAACGCCTCCTGCGCGGAGAGGCGCGGGGCGTCAAGCCGTATGCGGGCCCCTTCGGGGTCGAGGAACCTGTAGCGGCCGACCCCGAGCCTGCGCAGCATCACCTGTGCGCTCACCCCCAGGACCCCGATCCCGTAGCGGCAGCTTCGCGTGAAATTGATGCTGCTCGCCTCCTTGAAATACTTCGTGGGGCAGCTTATCTCGCCGATCCGGAAGCCGAAGTAGATCGCCTGGGCGAGCATCTGGTTGTCGAAGACGAAGTCGTTGGAGTTCTCGAGGAGGGGAAGGCGCAGCAGTAGCTCGCGCGTGAACGCCCGGTAGCCGGTGTGGTACTCGGAGAGCTTCTCGCGCATCAGCAGGTTCTGGCAGAGCGTGAGCACGCGGTTGGAGACGTATTTGTATAGCGGCATCCCGCCCTTCAGCGCCCCGTTCCCGATGATCCGCGACGCGATGACACAGTCGTAGACACCGCTCACGATCATCCCGGCCATCGCCGTCGCGAGCCTCGGGTCGTACTGATGGGTGCACCATGATGACGATGTCCGCGCCGTTCAAAAGCGCCAGGGTGTAGCAGCTCTTCTGGTTCGCGCCGTAGCCGAGGTTCCGCCCGTGCACGCAGCTTCTGATCCCGAGCTTGTTCGCCACGGCGAGCGTCTCGTCGGAGGAGTGATCGTCCACGAGCAGGACGTCGTCCACCACGCTCCGGTCGAGTCCGCGGTAGGTTATCTCGAGGGTCTGGGCGGCGTTGTACGCCGGCATGACGACGATGATTTTCTTCCCGTTCAGCATGGCAGTTATGATACACCCTCGCAGACGTTGCATGCAATACTATCCTGCGGAATAAGATGGGACGTTAAACGCCCCGAGCCTCCTTACAAAGCTTCCAATCTGTTCGCCGCCGCGCCCTCAAATAACTTCCCTCGCGCCGCCGCCTTTGCTATAAGGGGGCTGTCGGAAATCCACGCGCGGGCGCCGGCGGCGGTCTCGTGGCCGCGAGGCGGCGCCCCCGCAGAAGGGCGGAACCCGATGTCGGGCGCGCATCCCCTCGCGTGGAGGCGCCTGATGCACGCCGGCAGCGCGCGCGCGCGTTGCGCGAAACCGCTGCCCGGCGAATCGGGCGAACCCTGAAAGGAGACGCACCGTGGCGGTCACGACCATCAGAGAACTCCTCGAGGCGGGGGTCCACTTCGGGCACGAGTCCCGGCGCTGGAACCCCAGGATGAAACAGTACATCTTCGAGGAGCGCAACGGCATCCACATCATCGACCTCACCCAGACCCTCGATCAGGTCGAGGCCGCCTACCTGTTCGTCCGCGACACCGCCGCGGCTGGAAAGACGCTTCTCTTCGTGGGGACCAAGCGCCAGGCGAAGGAGCCGATCCAGGAGGCGGCCAAGAAGTGCGCGTCCTTCTTCGTCACCGAGCGCTGGCTCGGCGGCCTCCTCACCAACATCAAGACCATCCGCAAGAGCATCGGGCGCTTCCGCGAGCTCGACGACCTGGTGACGAGCGGCGTCGCCGATACGCTCCCCAAGAAGGAGCTCGCCGCCATCAGGCGGGAACGGGCGAAGCTCGAGCGCAATCTGATGGGCATCAAGGAGATGACGGAGCTGCCCGGCGTCCTCTTCGTGGTCGATACGAGGAAGGAGCACATCGCCGTGGCCGAGGCGAACCGCCTCGGGATCCCGATCGTGGCCCTCGTGGACACCAACTGCGACCCGACGAAGATCGATTACCCGATCGTCAGCAACGACGACGCGATTCGCGCCATCACGCTGATCGCGGAGAGGATGGCGCAGGCGTACCTCGAAGGCGTCCAGCTCCGTCAGGCGGCGGAGGCGGCGTCGAAGAAGGCCAAGGCCCACAAGGCCGCCGAGGAGGAGAAGGCGCAGGCCGGGCCCGCGAAGCCGAAGGCGAAGAAGGCCCCGGCGAAGCCCGCCAGGCCCCACGCCGCCAAGGGAGACGCGAAGGCGGAAGCCGCCGCGCCCGAGGCCAAAAAGGACGCCGCTGCGCCGGCGGAGGAGAAGCCGGCCGCCGCGGAACCCGCCCCGGAGAAACCGGCCGCGGAATGAGTTGAAGAGGAATCAGGATTCCTGAGGGAGGAACGAACGTGCAGGTCACGGCAGAGATGGTAAAGGAGTTGCGCGAGAAGACGAACGCGGGTCTGATGGACTGCAAGCGGGCCCTCGCGGCTACGGGGGGCGATGTGCAGAAGGCGATCGATTACCTCCGGAAGAGCGGGCTCGCGATCGCCGCCAAGAAGGCGGGGCGCGCCGCGGCCGAGGGGGTCATCGGCGCCTACATCCATCACGGCGACAAGATCGGCGTGATGGTCGAGGTCAACTGCGAGACGGACTTCGTCGCGCGGAACGCCGACTTCAAGGAGTTCGTGAAGCTCGTGACGCTCCAGATCGCCTCCGCGGCGCCGACCTACCTGGCCTCCTCCGAGGTCCCCGAGGAGGTGCTCGGGCGGGAGAAGGAGGTGCTCGCGGCCCAGGTGAAGGGCAAGCCGCCACAGATCGTCGAGAAGATCGTCCAGGGGCGGCTCGCGAAGTTCTACGAGACATGCTGCCTGCTCGAGCAGCCGTCGGTGCGCCCCGAGCACGAGGGGAGGAAGATCCGGGAGCTGCTGACGGATCTGATCGCCAAGCTCGGCGAGAACATCGTCATCAAGCGCTTCACCCGTTACCAGCTCGGCGCCTGAGCCCGGGGATTCGGCACCGGGACCACGGGGCGCCGCGGAGGGGGTCCGATGAAACAACGCTCCTCGAAGGCGCGGTACCGGCGCGTCGTCTTGAAGATGAGCGGAGAGTTCCTCCGCGGCGCGCAGGGCCACGGCATCGACCCGGCGGCGGTCCACTACCTCGGCCATGAGATCCGCGCCGCCCACCGCCTCGGCGTGCAGGTGGGCCTCGTCATCGGCGGCGGCAACATCTTCCGCGGCCTCGAGGCGCACGCCCAGGGGCTCGACCGCACGACCGGCGACTACATGGGTATGCTCGCCACCGTCATCAACGGCCTCGCCCTGCAGGGCGGCCTTGAAAAGGCGGGGGTCCCGACGCGCCTTCAGACGGCGATCGCGATGCAGGAGCTCGCCGAACCGTACATCCGGCGCCGCGCCATCCGCCACCTCGAGAAGGGACGCGTGGTGATCTTCGTCGGCGGCACCGGGAACCCGTACTTCTCCACCGACACCGCCGCGGCGCTTAGGGCGTCCGAGATCGGGGCGGAGGTTTTGCTGAAGGCCACCAAGGTGAACGGCGTCTACTCGGCCGACCCGGTCAGGGTGCGCGGAGCGCGGATGTACCGGCACCTGAGCTACCTGGACGTGCTCCGGAAGAACCTGAAGGTGATGGACTCGACCGCCGTCTCACTCTGCATGGACACGGGACTGCCGATCGTGGTCTTCAATCTCGGCACGGCGGGCAACATCGCGCGGGTGCTGAGGGGGCGCGAGGTGGGGACGCTCGTGAGCGACGCGCCCCGCACGCGCATCGCCCGGCGAGCGGCGCGGCGCGGAGAGGCCGTCTCCGATTTCATCTGACCCTCCTCCCCCGCCGGATGAACGAAAGCGGAGCAACACCCCCGATATTCTGATACCATAGTGCCGTGACGAGGACTCGGTCGGTCGCGCCCTCCTTGTCGCGCGCGGAGGATACGCCTATGACGTCGGAACAGATCCTGGAGGAGATGGAGCTGAAGATGATGAAGACGGCGGAGGTCGTGGAGCACGACTTCTCCGCCGTCCGGACCGGCAAGGCGTCGGCCGCGCTGGTCGAGAATATCGTGGTGGACTACCACGGGACCCAGACGCGCCTGCGGCAGATCGCCGGCATCTCGACGCCCGAGCCGCGCCTGATCGTCATCCAGTCGTGGGACCCGAGCGCCGTGGACGCGATGGAGAAGGCGATCCTCAAGTCCAAGCTCGGCGTCACCCCGGTGCGCGACGGGCGCATCCTGCGCGTCCCGATCCCGGAGCTCAGCGAGGAGCGCCGCAAGGAGCTCGACAAGGTCGTGAAGCACCGGGCGGAGGAGGGGCGAGTCGCGATACGGAACGTGCGCCGCGAGGCGAACGAGCAGCTCAAGCGCCTCCAGAAGGAGGGGAAGATCCCCGAGGACGAGATGGTCAAGGCCGAGAAGAGGGTGCAGGAGAAGACCGACGAGTACATCAAGGAGATCGACCGCCTCCTCGCCAAGAAGGAGAAGGATATACTGGAGATCTGACGCGTCTCGCCCGCGGCCCCCGGCTTCGACCCGGAAACGGATGCATCGGGGGGCGGGAGATCCTTGAATGCATCTGTTGTCTCCCTGCACGCTGCACCTTGTTTCTTTGCCGCCTTTAGGGGGCGTAGCTCAGCGGTAGAGCAGCTGCCTTTTAAGCAGTTGGTCGGAGGTTCGATCCCTCCCGCCCTCACCAGTACTACCGTTGATAGTTTCTCGTTTCTCGTTTCTAGGGGGATAGGGATAACGGAAGAAGAGGCGGGTGCGAATCCTCGGGATGGGGAGAGAGAGGCGCGGATGGCGGAGGAGAAGGGCTTTTTCGATTTCGAAAAGCTGACCGTCTACCGGCGCGCGCTCGAGTTCGCGGACTTTGTTTTTCCCCTGTGCCGGAGGATGGCCCCGGAATACCGGAGCTCTGTCGCCGACCAGTTGCAGCGCGCGGTGGTGTCGATCGCCAACAACATCGCGGAGGGAGCGGGCAAGCTGTCGCACCGGGAGAAGATCAAGTACTATTCATACGCCCTCGACTCGGCGAAGGAATGCGTGCCACCCCTCACGATCGCCCGGAGGCAGGCGCAGATCGACGACGGAGAACTTGCGGCAGGGAGAGAGCACTGTGAGGCGATCTGCAAGATGCTGGTGAAGCTGATACAATCGGTCGAGGCGCGGGAGCTCCGCAGGGAGGTGCGCGACGACCCGAGCCTCTTTCAGTAGGGCATCACAGGTACAATATCCCGAGAAACTAGAAACTATCAACGAGAAACTGCAGTCGCGACCCCATCGTCCAGAGGCCTAGGACTTCGGATTTTCGATCCGACAACCCGGGTTCGAATCCCGGTGGGGTCGCCATCCTTCACGGACAGGGGCGAAAGCCCCTGTCCGTGCTTCATCTTCGACCAGCGGGGACCGCGCACCCACCCGCGCCTGTTGAGCCAATCGGCGCGGTCCGCCCACGAAGCCGCGCGGTAGCGTCCAGTTGAGATCCGCCCCTGGTATCCGCGTGCCCCCCGGAATCCGCACGGCCTCTTGACGCACGAGACGCGCCTGGGCTATCCTTGTCCGGGACGCCGTCACGGGGCGAATCCGGCGGCTGCAATCCTCGACGAAAAGGAGCCGGGTATGAGATGCGCGGTGCGTCTGCTGTGCGCGGCGTCGCTCCTGGTCTGCATGGCGGGCTGCTTCTCGGCCGCGAAGATGGGCTTCGAGGAGATGACGGGCCAGAAGGCGGATGTCGAGCCGATCCAGCCGATCACCGCGGACGTGCGGGGATACCGGGCGGTGCAGGTGGAGAGATTCACGAGCGGGGTGGGCGGGCTGGTGCCCGCGGCGCTCGTGGACGGCCTCCAGGCCGAGGTGATCGCCGCCGTCCGGGAGCGCGGGCTCTTCCCGAGCGTGGGGCCGGTCGAGGCGGGCGCGCCGGCCGAGAAGACGCTCCTCGTCGGGGGGACGATCATCGACTACAAGCAGCCCGAGAAGGGCGCGAAGCGGGCGCTGAGCAAGTCCGCCCTCTTCTCGGTCAACACGTACGTCAAGGACAAGGCCGACGGAACGGAACTCGGCCGCTGCATCGCGCGGGGCCGTCTCACCACGATCTTCCGCGGCGACGAAACCACGTTGATGCAGAAGGCGGCCAGGAGCGTCGCCATATTCCTCAACGAAGCCCACACCCCCACGCCGGGCGCGATGGACCGGATGAAGACCCGGATGGGCGAGTGGAAGGACCGGATCGAGACCGGAGCGCGGTAGGATCCCAGGAGACAGTCGAGTCCATGCACGCGTCTTCCCCTTTCGGAGTGCGCGCGAGCCTCCTCCTCGCGTCGGCGCTCGCCCTCGCCGCGGCCGCCTTCGCCGAGGGGCCGTCCCACGCGAAGAAGCCGGAGGCGGCGTCCGCCCTCGTCGAGCGTGGCGCCTACACGCTCCTCCGCCCCGCCGGGTGGTCGGAGGCCGCGGGGGCGTCCCCGCGCGTGGACCTCACCCTCGCCTGCGACGCCGATCCCGGCGTGAACATCTCCATCGCGACGGCGCCGGCGGGCGCCACGCGCGACATCACGGAGAGGGAGGCCGCCGAGGCGAAGGAGATGTTCAAGGGCTCCATCCCCGGCTACGAGGTCACCGCCGAGGAGTGGAGCGAGGTGGACGGCGCGCGCGCCTACCGCATCTCCGCCCGCTACGCCCTTAATTTCGGCGGCCCTGTGCTCGCGATGCAGAACGCCCAGGTCCTCTTCGTCAAGGGCGACACCTTCTACACCGTCACCTACACCTCGACGCCCGCCCTCTTTTTGAAGCACCTCGGCGACTTCGAGAAGGTGCTCGAGGGCTTCAGGGCGCGGGGAGGGGCGGGCGGCGCGCCGACGCCGGGCGCCGCGGCGGCGCCCCTCCCGGGGCGCCGGTAACGGGGACGGGGGCAACGCAATGGAATACCAGGTACTCGCGCGCAAGTGGCGTCCGCAGCAGTTCGACGAGGTGGTGGGACAGGGGCACGTCACCACGACCCTGAAGAACGCCATCGCCAGGAACCGGGTGGGGCACTCGTACCTGTTCACCGGCCCCCGCGGGATCGGGAAGACGAGCACCGCCCGCATCCTCGCCAAGGCGCTCAACTGCGCCAAGGGCCCGACCGACTCCCCCTGCGACGCGTGCCCTTCCTGCACGGCGATAGTGGCCGGCAACAGTTTGGACGTCCTCGAGATCGACGGCGCCTCGAACCGCGGCATCGAGCAGATCCGCGAGCTGCGGGAGAACGTGAAGTTCGCCCCCGCGTCGAGCCGCTACAAGATCTACATCATCGACGAGGTGCACCAGATCACCTCCGACGCGTTCAACGCGCTCCTCAAGACGCTCGAGGAACCCCCGGCGCACGTGAAGTTCTTCTTCGCCACCACCGAGCCGTACAAGGTGCCGTCGACGATCCTCTCCCGCTGCCAGCGTTTTGATCTGCGGGCGATTTCAATCGGGGAGCTCGTGGACCACCTCGCCCGCATCGCCGCCTCCGAGAAGATCAAGATCGACGAGGAGGCCCGTTTCGCCATCGCCCGCTACGCGCAGGGGAGCATGCGGGACGCCGAGAGCATCCTCGACCAGCTCGTCTCGTTCGCCGAGGGGACGGTCACCGGGGAGAAGGTGATCGCGATGCTCGGGATGGTGCGCGAGTCGGTGCTGCGCGACATCACCGAGGCGCTCATCGCCGGCGACTGCCGCCGGGGTCTCGAGCTCATCGACGCGATCGCGTCGGAGGGCAAGGAGCTCACCCTCTTTTTCTCGGACTGGATCGGCTACCTGCGGTCGATCCTGCTCTCCCGTACGCTCGGCGGGGACGAACACGCGGCGGGCCTCTCGGCCGAGTCGTGGAAGGCGGTCAAGGATTACGGGGAACGGTTCGCGCTCGACCGGCTACTCTACGTGCTCGACCTGTTCACAAAGGCGGAGGGGCGGATGCGGCGCTCCCTCTCGCCGCGGATCCTGATTGAGCTCGCCTTCCTGAAGGCCGCGCGCTCCGGGGAACTCGCCTCGGTGGGGGAACTGCTGGAGAAGATCCGCCTCCTCGAGGAGCGGCTCGGCGGGAGGGACGGCGGCCCCGCCCCGGGCGGCCGCGGCGGACGGCCCCCGCGGCCGGAGCCGTCCGGGGGCGATCCGCCGCCGTTCATCGCCCGCAGCCGGGAGGCGGAGAGGAAGGAACGGCCGAGCGGTCCGCACCGCGTCCCTCCCCAAGAGGCCGTTTCCCACCCCGCGCGGCCTCGAGGCGCGGTCGCGGTTCCGATCCCGCCCGCGGGCGGCGAGCCCCGGGAACGGCCGGCACACGACGCGCCGGGGGCGGAGCAGAACCCCGGGGCCGCCTCGCGGCCCGCTGTTGCGATGAAGTCGGAGGAGCTGCTGGCGCGCGTGCGGGAGATCTGGCACGACGTCCTCGACCGGGTCGGGATGGTGAGGCCCATGCTCAAGTCCTGCCTCATCGAGGGGACGCCGGTCGCCTTCGAGGACGGGGTGCTTCGGATCGAGTTTCCCGAGGAGCGCGCCTACCAGTGCGACTCGCTGGAGCACCCCGGCAGCAAGGGGCTCGTGAAACGGGTGCTCGGCGAGCGGCTCGGCGGGGAGATCGGCGTGAAGTTCAGCATCGTCAGGAAAGCGGCGAAGGAGGAGGGGCCCGGGCGCCCCGCCGCCCCGCGCAAGGAGATCCAGAACCTGAAGAAGAACCCGATGATCCAATCGGCGATCGAGATGTTCAAGGCGCAGGTCGTGGAAGTGAAGAGATAGCGGACCGGGGCTCGGGAAAGGACGACGGATGCAGAACCTGTTCGGAATGCTCAAGCAGGCGCATCAGCTCAAGCGCGAGATGGGAAAAATCAACGAAGGGCTCGCGGCAATCGAGGCGGAAGGCACGGCCGGGAAAGGGGCGGTCAGGGCGGTGATGGACGGGCAGATGAAGCTCACGCGCCTGACGATATCCCCCGAGCTCCTCGCGCGCGGCGACGCGGAGGCCCTCGGCGGCCTGGTCCTCGCCGCGGTGAATCAGGCCAGGGAACGGGTCCAGAAACTCGCCGCCGACGCGATGCGCACCCTCGCGAACCTGCACGGTCAGCACTGAGGGGCGCGCCCGTCGCACCGCCGGATGCCCATGCGATACCCCCTCTCCATCGCCCGGCTCATCGAGGAGCTGATCAAGCTCCCCGGCATCGGTCCGCGCAGCGCCGAACGGATCGTCTTCCACCTCCTCAAGGCGCCGGCCGCCGACTGCGACCGGCTCGCCGAGGCCCTGCGCGAGGTCAGGAAGAAGATCCACCACTGCTCGGTCTGCTACAGCGTGGCGGAGAGCGACCCGTGCCCCGTCTGCTCCGACGCGCGCCGCGACCCGGCAACGCTCTGCGTCGTCGAGCGCCCCGCCGACATGATGGCGGTGGAGAAGTCGGGAGGGTACCGCGGGCTCTACCACGTCCTGATGGGAAAAATCGCCCCGCTCGACGGCGTCGGGCCGGAGTCGCTGCGCATCGATGAGCTCGTGGCCAGGGTGAAGCGGGGCGGCGTCGCGGAGGTGATCATCGCCACCGGCTCCGACGTCGAGGGGGAGGCGACGGCGCTCTATCTCTCCCGCGTTCTGAAGCCGTTCGCGGCCAGGGTGACCCGCATCGCGCACGGCATCCCGATGGGGAGCAGCCTCGACTTCAGCGACGAGGTCACCATCAAGAGGGCCCTCGAAGGCCGCGCGCCGCTCTGACCCCCCGCCCCCCTCCCGCCGGCGCGGAGGGCGCGCCCGCCGCACCGCCGGAATGCGCTTTTTTCTTGCATTCTTCGCGGGTTCCTGTAGAATACGACAATCTGAAAGGAGGGGTGTGGATGAACAGAGCCGAGTTGATCGAAGCCATTGTGGCGAACAAGAACTCCGGAGCGGAGACGAAGGCGGCGGCGGCGAGAGTCCTGCAGGCCGTCCTCGACGGGATCGCGAAGGGGCTCAAGAAGACCCAGGTCGTCAGCCTCGTGGGCTTCGGGACGTTCAGGGTGAAGAATCGCCCGGCGCGCAAGGGCCGCAACCCGCAGACCGGCGCGACGATCACGATCAAGGCCCGCAAGGCGGTCGGGTTCAAGCCGAGCGCGGATCTGAAGAAGTCCGTCTGACCAGACACCGATTCGTCGGAACGCGGAAAACCCTCCTCGCGGAGGGTTTTCCATTTTCCACGGTCCGCGGCGCGGCGCTATGCGTCGCCCGCGAAGAGCATATCCGCCTTCACCGCGTCGTCCACGGCGAATATGATGACCGCACTCCCTCCCCCGGGGGGGTGGCTCCCGTAGCAGTAGTTGACGTTGACGCGCGCCTTCGCCAGGCGCGCCATGGCCTCGCCGAGCGCGCCCGGCCGGTCGTCGAGGGTGAGCGCGAACACCACCCGCACGAGAACCCCGTACCCCTTCTCACGAAAAAGCCGCGCCGCCTCGCGGTCGTCGTCCGGGACCAGACGGACGACGCCGCCCTCCGTGAACTCGCAGACCGAGATCGCCTCGATGTTGATCCCGGCGTCCTTGAGGAGGGCGCAGAGCTTGGCCCCTTCGCCGGCCTGGTTGATCACGGTGACGGAGAGCTGTTTCTTGAGCGCCATCGCATCCTCCTTCCGGTGCGTCAGGCCTGTCCCGGATCCATCCTAGCACAGTCCCGCGGAACGGCGGAGCGGTTTTTCCGGGTTGCGCTCCCGCGGCGTTGTGCCATACTAGGCGCCGTTGCGCCTCGCATCTGATCGTCCGCGGGGGGGGGCACCTATGCAGACACCGGTCATCCTCGGCGCCTTGAGGACCGCCCTCGGATCGTTCCAGGGCGGGCTCAAGGGGGTCCCCGCCCCCCGCCTCGCGGGGACGGTCGCCGCGGAGCTTCTGCGGCGCCTGAACGTGCCGCCCGCGGACGTGGACGAGCTCATCCTCGGCAACGTCATCGGGGCCGGCCTCGGCCAGAACCCCGCCCGCCAGGCGGCCGTCCTCGCCGGCATCCCGTTCAGCTCCTCCGCCTTCACCGTGGATATGGTGTGCGGCTCGGGGCTCCGCGCCGTCTGCCTCGCCGCCCAGGCCGTCGCCCTGGGCGAGAGCGCAGTGGTGATCGCGGGGGGCGCGGAGAACATGAGCCGCGCCCCGCAGCTGGTGCTTCGCGACGCTGCCGCGCGGAGGCCCCTCAGCGCGATGCGGCACGACGGCCTCCACTGCGCGTTCAAAAAGGAGCCGATGGGCGTCTTCGCGGAGTCGCTCGCCCGCAGGCACGAGGTGTCGCGCGAGGAGCAGGACCGCTACGCGATCGAGGGGCAGCGGCGCGCGGCGGAGAGCATCGCCCGCGAGGTTTTCGCCGCCGAGATCGTCCCGGTGTCCCGCGACGGCGAGGGTCAGTTTATCCGCGACGAGTGCCCCCGCCACGACTGCACGATGGAGCGCCTCGCGCTGCTCAAGCCCGCCTTCCGGAAGGACGGCACCGTCACCGCGGGGAATGCCACCCCGATATCGGACGGGGCCGCCGCCGTGCTCGTGGCCTCCGAGGAATACGCGCGTGCGCATCGGATCGCCCCGCTCGCCCGCATCCTGGACTGGTGCACCGCCGGGGTGGAGCTCGAGGAGGCGTTCGCGGCCCCGGTGCCCGCCGTGCGGAAACTCCTCGCAAAGAGCGGGCTCTCGATCGAAGAGATAGATCTCGTCGAGCTGGGCGACTCGTTCGCCGTGGAGGGGGTCGTCTGCGGACGGGAGCTCAACTGGGACCCCGCGCGGGTGAATGTCCGCGGCGGAACGCTCGCGCTCGGTCACCCGCTGGGCGCGAGCGGCGCGAGGATCCTGGTGACGCTGCTGCACGCCCTCAGGGATGCGCGGAAACGACTCGGTCTCGCGGTGATCTGCCTCGGGGGCGCCAACGCCGTCGCCCTTCTCGTGGAGAACGCCGAATTCCCCTCCGCCCGCCGCGCCGGATAAGGCGCCGCGCCGGGCGTTTCGTTCACTCGAGGTCCTTCATCAGCTTCTGGAGCGCGGCGAGCGCCTTGATGTAGCGCTGCGACTGCGGGTTGCGCGCGAGGGCGTTCTGGTACGCCTTGGACGCGTAGTCGAGCACCCCCCTGCGCTCGAAGGCGACGCCGAGGTTGTAGTACGCCGCCGCCTCCTCCGGCTTCGCCTTCGTCGCCTGGAGCCACTTCTCCGTCGCCTCGTCCCAGAGGTCGTTCTTGGCGAGCTCGACGCCCAGGATCGTCGAGTGGAATGTGCCGCGCTCGAGCACTCGCTCCTCCTCGATCGGGTGGGCCGCGATCTGGCGCACGAACCCCTTGATCGCCCGGTCGAGGAGGAGCTCGAAGATCACCTCGCGGCCGGGGATCTTGGCGATCTCCGCCGCGCCCGTCCCCTCCCAGCTGTCCGACTCCGACTCCGTCTCCGCGCAGATCACGTTCCCCAGGAACGCGTCCGCGAGGCGGATGTCGAGCACGAGGACGGCGGAACGCTTGAGGGCGTTCTTCTCGACCAGCCGTTCCACCTGCCGCGCGCCCGGGGAGGCCGCCCCACCCGTTTGGAGCTCCCCCGGCCGCCCATCCGTCCAGATGCGCTCGCGGGACTTCACGACCCTGCCGGATTCGTCGAAGCTGAACCGCTGCAGTTCGCCGCAGAGGACGGCATCCACGCCGAGGGCGGCGCCGATCCTCCTCGTCATCGCCGCGTCGGGCGGATAGGTGAAGTTGATCCCCGCGGCCGCGAGGCGCTTCCCCGCCTGATCGGGCCGCATCAACCGGTACCGCCCGGTGTTGACGATGACGCCGGCGAGCCGGTCCGCTACGAGGACGCCTACGTCGGTGCCCGTCACCCTGTCCTCGAACGGAAGCACGGCCAGCTCCCGTATCCCGCGGACGTCCGCGAGGGGCGGGCGGAGCCGCTCGATTTTCACCTGCGCCGTCTGCGAACATCCCGCCAGCCCGAGGCACGCGGCGGCGACCAGTGCGCTACGCGTCTGCCGACTCATCAGCCCCCTCCCCCGCTTCGAGCGCCCCGCGCACGTTTTCCACCCGGTCCAGCACTGACTCCTCGACCTGGATCGAGGCCCCCGCCTGCACCGCGAGCGCGAGGCAGTCGCTTGGACGCGCGTCCACCTCCACAAGGCGCGTGCCCCGCTCGCTTTCCTCCCTGAGATACAGACGCGCGTAGAAGGTGTCGCCCCGGAGATTGTTGATCACGACGCGCTCCACCCGCACCCCGAGGCCCGCGAGGACGTTCATGATCAGATCGTGGCTGAGGGGGCGCGGCGGGCGCAGATGCTCGATCGCCATCGAGATCGCCATCCCCACCCCGCGGCCGACGTGGATGAGGAACGTCTTGTCCGGGGCGTCCAGGAACACCGCGCAGCAGGACGGCGTGACGAGAATCCTCCGGATGCGCACCTCGACCGGCATCGGACCCCTCCGTCTCAGCGAGCCGGGACGGCGCCCGCCTCCCGCCGCCCCGCGGCAACGTCCCGTTTGACCGCCCCGCGAGGCTGTGAGAGAATGCCTTTCATGCAGCAGCGTCGCAGGGTGATCCTCAGCTACGTGGCGGTCGTGGCGATCTACGGCGTCGGGATCCCGGTCCTCGTTGCCTCGGTCGGCCCCCGTATCGACGCCGCCTTCGGGCTCCCCCCGCTCGTGCCGCCGCCCTGGCACGCCACGGTCGGGGCGGCCCTGCTCGTGTGGGCGTGGTTCTGGATCGCCTGGTCCTTCTTCTTCCTCGTGCGCCACGGGCGCGGACACCCGAACGAGATCCTGGGGCGGGAGCTCGCGCCGCCCACGCGGGAGCTGGTGACCGGGGGGCCCTACCGCTTCACGCGGAACCCGATGGCGTACGGCCTCATCGTCTTCTACTTCGGCGCGCTCGCCTTCTTCCGCAACTCCATCACGGTGCTGGCGCTTCTCCCGCCTGCCTGCGCATTCGAGATCTGGTACCACCGCACCTGCGAGGAGCCGGGGTTGCTGCGGCGGTTCGGCGCCGAGTACGCGCGCTACCGCGAGGAGGTGCCGCTGCTCCTCCCCGCCCCGCGCCGGCGTCGTTCCTGAAACCGACGGCGCGCGGGGCCGCCTAGCGCGACTCGGGGGGAGGTGGATAGACCTCCACCCGCGGGATGGCGAAGATCTTCTGCGGGCGGTCCTGCTTCTCCCGCGAGAGCTGCTCGGCCTGGCGCTGGAGATTCTGCTGCTGGAGGAGAAGGTTCTGTTCCCGGAGACCGAGCTGCTGCTCCCGGAACTCGAGGTCGCGCTGCCGCTGGTCCAGGCGGGACTCCATCTCCTTGAGCCGCTGATCCATCTCCTGCAGTTCCTTCCGTTGCTGCTCGATCGCCTTCGCCATCTCCTCGCGTTCCCTGTCCGCCTCGGCGCGCTGCTCCGCCTCCTCGGCTTTTTCCTGCGGGACCCAGCCGGCGTCGGTCTTCACCATCCCCTTCGCGCGCTGCTCCTCCTCGAAGCGCCGCGCCTCCTTCGCCTTCTGCTCGTGCTCCGCCTTCTCCTTCCTCCACTGGGACTCGAGCTCGGTGTTGTCCTCCGGCGGCGATTTCTGGATGCTCTTGATGGCGCCGCGGGACAGGATGATGGTGCCGAGGTTGGATCTGATCTCGATCGAGTTCTCGCTCTCGCTGAGGATGACGCCGGTGATGCTCCCGCCCTTCTTGAGTGTGACGGTGTCGGCGCGGGCGCCGGCGGACAGGCAGACGACACAGGCGAGAAAAGCCGCGGCGATCGGGGCCATCCCGCGGAGGAAACGGTCTTTCATCGGCTTAGTCTAACACCACGCCCGGATCGTTTCAAACGGAATCGGCGAATCCCCGGGAATCTTCCCGCCCCGGATGACGGGCTCGCACACCCCGCGACCGTCCTCTCGCGCACCTACCGGGCGGGGCCGAGGCGTCCGACGGCCTCCCGCGGACGCCCTGCGCGCCGTCAACACTCGATTGAGACCTTGTCTCCGCGAACGCATCGATAATGCCGCCCGCGTGCGATCCCCCTTCTTTCGCGCGTGGACGGCCCGTGCGGTGTCAACACTCGTTAGAAATGTCCCCTCAGCTAACCCATTGGTAATGTCCCCTGCGCGCCCTCCCTCTCCCCCCCCTGCATGGGGGGAGAGGGATGGGGTGAGGGCGGGTCGGTTCTTCTTTCCCCCCACGATCTCTTGGAAACAAGCGGCCCCCTGTCTTCCCCCTCGCCATACCGCCTGTAGATCCTCCCGGCCTGCCGATAACTAACCGCCAACAGCTCCGCGGCCTTCCTCATCCGCATCTTCCCGACCTTTACCATCCCCATCACCCGCAGCCTGTCACGCTCACCCCGGCTCATCTCCAGTGTCCCTCCCTTCATTGCCCCCCCTTGTCGGAGGGGCATTCTAGAGGACACTTCTAATGAGTCCATAGGGGGACCGTATCATCGAGGTATGACAGGATGGCCCGTGCGGTTGCCGCCGCGGCCGTTTTCTGCTAATCTGGATACGGGAGGAGACGGATCGCGATGATGACACGACGGGAGTTCATCCTCCGCTCCTGCGCGGCGTCGTGCGCGCTTGGGGCGTTTCCCGGGCTCCTCGGCGCGGCGGGCGCGCAGGGGCCGCGCGAGGCGATGTACTACGAAACGGCGGAGGGCGGCCTCGTGCGCTGCCGCCTCTGCCCGCGCGGCTGCGTCATCGCGCCGGGCCTCGCCGGGCGCTGCCGCGTCCGCCGCAACGACGGCGGAAAGCTCTACACGCTTGTCTTCGGCCGCCCCTGCACCTCGCATAACGACCCGATCGAGAAGAAGCCGCTCTTCCACTTCCTCCCGGGGACAAACGCCTTCTCGATCGCCACCGCCGGCTGCAACATCGAGTGCAAGTTCTGCCAGAACTGGCAGATCTCGCAGGCCGGGCCCGAGGAGGTCCGGTCGGTGGAGATGCCCCCGGATCGGGTCGTCGAGCGCGCCTTGGCGGCCGGAAGCGCCGCCATCGCCTACACCTACACCGAGCCGGTCGTCTTCTACGAGTACGTGCGCGAGACGGCGCGCCTCGGCGCGAGCCGGGGGATGCGCAGCGTGATGATCACGAACGGCTTCATCAGGGAGGAACCGATGCGCGAACTCCTCCCCCACCTCGCGGCGGTGAAGGTCGATCTGAAGGCGTTTACGGAGAAATTCTACCGGGAGGTCTGCGACGGGGCGCTCGCGCCGGTCCTCTCGACGCTGAAGCTCCTGAAACAAACCGGCACCTGGCACGAACTGGTGGTGCTGCTCGTCCCCACGCTCAACGACGGGGACGACGAGATCGCCGCGCTCTGCCGCTGGGTGAAACAGGAGCTCGGGGCGGGCGTGCCGGTGCACTTCACGCGCTACCACCCGACCTACAAGATGCGCAACCTTCCGCCGACACCCGTCGCCACGCTCGAGCGGGCGCGCCGGATCGGCTTGAAGGAGGGGCTCGAATTCGTCTACCTCGGCAACGTCCCCGGCCACCCCGGCGAAACCACATGGTGCCCGAAATGCGGCACGGCGCTCATTACCCGCGTCTCGTACCATGTCGACGCCTCGGGGCTGAAAAACGGCGCCTGCAGGCACTGCGGCCGCCCCATCCCCGGCGTCTGGTCCTGACCCGCCGCCGCCGCCGAATGCGTGGCCTGATCCCCCCTGCAGCGTCCCGCGTCCGCACACCCGCATCCCGTAGATGCACCGAAGGTCTCGTTCTGTGATTCTATCCCTTCCTGCAGGCAATGACTCTCATTCTCCCCAGGGCACACTTAAGTGTGCCCTGTGTTGTGGATAACTTTTTAACTTTGTCTGAAACTTTCTTCTGTTTGTTGCGACTAGTATGGTGTGGAAGGAGTGGTCCCTGGAAACGGGCGCATCCGACAGTGTCGGCACCGGCGGTGATGATATGTCGCGTATGAGGCATCATCTCGCTGCGGGGGTAGCCTACTGGGTTACTGCGGTGACCGCGGGGAGAGAGACGCTCTTCGCCCACCCCCCGGCCTGCACACGTGTATGGACTATCAGAAGCAGATTCTGGGCTTCAAACTCTATGGGTTCGTGCTGATGCCCGACCATTTCCACTGCATACTGCACCCTGCGGAAGAAGCACACGTCTCGGAGATACTCAAGCATCTGAAAGGAAACTTCGCGCGAAAATACAATCTGATCGCCGGAACCGAAGGGCATGTGTGGCAGAGGAGGTCTTACCTGAAGGGAATCCGCGACCTAGTCCACCTGGTGCGCGAACTCGACTACTGTCACAACAATCCGGTCCGCGCAAAACTGGTGGAGCACTCGAGAGACTACGCGTATTCCAGCTATCATCACTACCAGGGCAACGCCTACCGGGGCATAATAGACCGCTTCGACGGAGGATCGCCGATGCCCATATGAATCACAGCCCCAGGGCACACGTAGGCGCACCCTGGGGCTGCGGAAAGCCCTGAAAATCGCAGGTACCTTGCGGCCGCCCTAGTCGGCCCGGACGACGTCGCCGACCTGGAACCCCTGCCCCATCAGCGGCGTGGCGTAGGCGATCTTCTCCTTCACCTTCGTCACGCTGATGCGGCCGACCTTCTGCATCTCCGTGTCGAGAAGCTCGCCCGTGGTCGGATCGCGCAGCTCGCTCCCCGGGCGGTAGACATTGAACTCGTAGCCGGCCTGCATCCCGTCCTCGCCGCCGCCGCGGATGATGATGCCGCTCTCGTCCGCCTTGACGACGGTCGATCGCCACGGCTGCTTGGCGAGCTCGGCGTCGATGAAGTAGACCGTGTTGTCGATGCAGACCTGCATCGCCTTGTTCAGCGGCGTGTGCTTCTGCGTGCCCATATTCACGTTGCCCGGCATCATCGGCATCGACAGGCCTCCGGCGGAGCCGTGCCCCTCGGCCTTCCCCTCCATCCGCTGGGAGGCGATCACCGTTCCGGAGGTCGTGTCGATCAGGTCGATCACCACCGCCATGTGCGCGCGCGACTTCCCGCCCCCGAGGCGCACGCCGTACATGCTGAACCCCTTGTCGTCGGTCGTCTCCGCCGCGTCGAACTCGGTGACGGTCCCCCGCACGAGATACTGGGCGGTGACTGCCTTGCCGATCTGCGCGCTTTTGCTCGCGGCCATGCGGCCGCTTTGGGCCAGGTCCTGTTCCCCGAAGACGTCCTTGAGGAGCTCCTGCTCGCGCACGACGAATTTGCCGCTCCGGTTCAGGGCGTTGATCAGCTGCGCCTGCATCCCGTCGCCGAGGTTCCACGAGGAGGAGACGTTCGCCTTGTTCTCGAATTTCGCGACCGCGACGATCTTCTTCAGGGACAGCGGCGCCCCGGGGGCCGCCGGCGGCGCCGCTCCGGCCTGCACCGCCTCCCCGCCGGCGACGGTCACCGGCGCATAACCGGCGCCCGCCGGCGCGATCGCCGGCACCGGCCCGCCCGCGCCGCTCTGCCCCCCGTAGGGGGCGATCGCCTCGGAAGGGGCGACGAGTCCCGGAGCGGCCGGACCGCCGGGCGTCTCCCCCTGCCGGTTGACGGCCTGCTGGGGCCCGTCGAGGAGCGATTTGCTCGCCACGAGCGGGATCCGGCACGACTTGCTCGTCTTCCCGCCGGCCGCGTCGATGAACCTGAGCTTGATCTTGTCGCCCGACGTCCCGTCGACGGTGAGCGTGAAGCTCCCGTCGGGGGCGACCGGCGCCTCGAACTTCTCGGCGGTGCTCTTGTCGAGCGCCACGACCTTCATCGGGGCCAGGCCGATGACGGTGCCCGGCGGCCCCTGGATGAGGTACTTGCCGGTGTTGCTGACGGGGGTGAAGATGAGGTTGTCCTTGTTCACCTTCGGCCCCTTCGCGTAAAGATCCCCCGCGGCGCAGAGCAGCGCGGCGGCGAACGCGACGCCCGTGAAGATCCTCATTCTCATCGTCCCCTCCGGTGGTGTTGTTTCGCCTCATGCGGCGGGACGCCCCGCCGCTACTCCGGCCTCAGCCCCGCGGGCGCCGCCGGCGTCTTGTCGCCGAGTTCGCACTCCACGCGGTTGGGCGTCCTGCCCTTCAGTTTCACCGCCACGCCCGGCAGGGTCTCCAGCAACGCGTCGAAGTCGCCCCAGATCGCCCCATCCACCTCCGCGTCGAGCTCGAGCACCTCGTTCACCCAGCTCCGCTCCGAGACGCTTCGGACGCCGCGGACCGCGGCGAGGTCCTTCCGGAGCGCCCGCCTGCGCTCGTTCGTGGCCTTCGTGGCGATGATCTGGACGGTGACGGTGTTGAACGCCTCGCTCCGCCACCGCTCGAGCATCCGGTCGCGCATCGCGGCCGCGAGCTTTTCGCCGGCGACCCTCAGCGCCTCCTTCGCGGCGGTCGCGCGGCCGCCCTTGACCACGCGCCCCGACGTGACGCTCTCGCTCGCGATCAGCTGGCCGGTGTCGGTCTTGATCGCCCGCGCCGATATCTGCGCGTCGCAATGGTAGACCGCGACCCCGTGCGGCATGCTTCGGTCCATCTCGGCGCTCGTCGCCTCGCCGACGATCACAATTTCCGCGCCGAACCGTCTGCCGAGCGCGGCGGCCTTCGCCGGGTCGTTGAAGGCGGTGTGCACGTCGCGTTCGTTGATCTCGCCCGTCTGCCCCCGGTCCACGAGCGGGAAATCGAGCCGCAGGAGCTCCTTCTCGACCGCCGTCTGGGCCACCGCCCCGCCCTTCTGGAAATCGGCCCCGTAGACCGGGTCCTCGAAGAACTCCCGCAGCATCACCATCACGCGCGGGTTCTGTTTCTTCGCCCTGATGATGTTCAGGGCGCGGACATCCTTCTCGAGTCGGGCGAGCGCCACCGTCGCCCGTATCGTGACGCGATAGACACCGCCGTCGCCCCGGTTGTCGTCGACGATTTCGAAACCGGTGAGGTACCCCTTCACCTGCGAGAGCACCTTGTCGTCGATGAGCTGGAAGTTCTCGACCATCGTTTCGGAGTCGACGAGCGAGCCGATGCTCTGCTCGATCGCCCGGCGCTGGGCGCGGTTCGTCGCCTCGTCTTTGGCCCGGAGCAGCTCGTCGGCCCCGCCCCCGCGCACCGCGGCCTCCCCGGTCGCCGTGACCTCCTTCTCCGGCACCGCGCGGGCGGCGGTGCAAAGCGCCGCACAGAGGAGCGCCGCCGCGGCCCGTGCCGCGCACCGCACCGACCTGTTCGTCATGAGCCCGCCTCCTTCATCCCGCGCGCTACTGCACCACCGTCCCCTGCTCGGTGACCGTCCCCTCCTGCAGGATGACGCCGGGGCCCGGGCCCGCCGGGCCCACCGGCGGCGGCACGGCCACCCCGTGCAGCCCCACGTCCCCGCCGGTCTCGACCTGGAGGGGGGCCATCCGCGACTGCCCGCCGATCCCGCGCGCGCCCTTCACCGTGACCTTGTCGCCCTTGACCTTGATCCGCATCGTCCTGTCGGGCGACTTCATCTTCACGATCTCGCCGTTGGGGCCGTACATCACGTCCGTGCTCCTGCAGCCGGCTGCCAATCCTCCCGCCAGGCAGGCGCAGACCGCGACCAGCGCCGTCCGTCTCATCGTCCCCTCCTCACTTGTACTCCACCCGGACCCGCTCCGCCGGGCGGTACTTGATCGTGTCGCCGCCGTCCTTCGTCTCCTGCTCCACCCAGCCCTGCGGCGTGGGGACGAGGTACGTCTCCTTTTTCAACATTCCGCAGCCGCACACGAGAAGCGCCGCCGCCGCCGCGCACCAGACGATCGCCCTGTTCATCTGCCCCCCCTCCAACGCCGCGCCGCCTTACTCCACCACCGTATCCTGCGAGATCACGACGCCCGGGTCGATGATCTCCTCGGAGACCCTCGGGATGTACCGCTTCTTGCAGCCGCCCGCCGCGGCGCAGAGCGCCGCCGCCACCGCGCACCAGACGATCGCCCGTCTCATCGCTCCCGCCTCCTCTCCGTTCGCCGCTCGCCGCGTCACTCCGCCTGCGCGACCTGCGTGCCGCTGACGATCTGCCACAGCCCGTCGAGCGGAAGCTCCATCGTGACCTCGATCGTGCCGTCCGGCATGATCACCGGCTCCCCGACCAGCCGCGCCCCCGCGAGGTACCTGCTCACCTCCGCCTGTACCCGGTCGTTCACGGTCACGTAGTCCTGCACGGTGGTCTGCGCGTCGATCCGGACCCCGTGCACCTTCTCGACGAGGTTTCTCCGCGCGACCGCCTCGGCCGCCCGCTCCGCCTCGAGCCGCGCCGCGGTGCCGAGCGCCCCCTCCCTCGGCACGCCGGTCCCCGTGGCCTTGACCGTCTGCGTCGCCCACGGCGGCATCGCCGCCGCGGACCCGGCGGGTCGCATCGCCCCGCCCGCCGCGCCGGGCGAGGCGTCCTTCAGATAGCCCTTGCCCGGAACGGCGCCGTTGCCGGTCGCCCTGATGACCTTCGGCGGCCCCCAGCTGAGGATCTGCTCGAACTGAATGTCGCGGAAGACGCTCTGGGGCGGGAAGCCGGCGTAGTAGTGGGTGCGGATCGTGTTGAGCTGCTTCACCACGTCCTGGATCGTCACCTCGACGTCCACCTCGCAGATGCCGTCGGGCAGGTAGCGGTACGGGCCCGACTCCTTGATCCCCGCCATGAACGTGTTCAGACTCGTCTGCACCTGGTCGTTCAGAACCGCGAAATCCTTCACGTAGGTGTTCCCCGAGATCCGGAGGCCCTTCACCGTCTCGGCGAGGTTGCGGCGCGCGTCGGTGAGCGCCCCGCGCTCGGCGAGCAGCCGCCCCTGGGTCGTCACGTTCTCCCAGCCCGGGATCCCCTGCGTCTTCATGCTCACGCCCTTGGGGGCGGGCGATTCGGCCTTCTGGCTCGGCGGGACGCCGACCCCGGTGGCCCTGAAGACGGTCTTCTTCGTGTACTGCCCCATCTGGTCGAAGCTCATCCGCGTGCGCTTCTTGTCCGGGTAGTCGAGGTGGATCCTCTTGAGCCCCTGCATCACCTGCTGGAGGGTCACCTGGACGTCCACCTCGCAGGTGCCGTCCGGCAGATAGCGCGGCATCCCGTCGATCTTCAACCCCTTGATGAAGGCGTCGAGCGCGGACTGCACCTGGTCGCTCTCGGCGACGTAGTCGCGCACGTAGGTGTTCGCGTCGATCCGGAGCCCCTTGATCTGCTCCGTGAGCTTGCGGTAGGCGTCCACCTGGGCCGCCCGTTTCGACATCAGCTTGTCCTGCCCCGCCGTCATCGGCTGGGACAGGGCGGGCGCCGCCGCGGCGGCCGCCGCGAGGCACAGCACCGCTGCCACCCCTCTCGTCTTCATCCGGCCCCTCCTTCCCCTGGTCATCCCCGACGAATCCCGTCCCCCGTCCCCCCGGCCTTCATCGTCCCCCGCCGCCGAGGATCTCCCGCCACTCCTCTTCGGGCATCGGCCCGCCCCCCTTCTCCACCATGAGGAGCTCCTCCTCGCCGCCTCTTGGGTCCTCCGCCGGCGGTGCGACCGGAACCGCCTCGGCAGGCACCGTGAACTCGACCTCCGCCTCGACCCCGCCGTCCCGGTAGTAGCGGGTCTCGATGAGCTCGACGCCGCGGATGAACCCGTGCACCGTCTCGGTCCCCGTGCCGGCGGAGACGACGGAACGTCCCATGCCGAGTCTCATCGCCGCGTTTTTGTACGCCTCCACCACGGCGGCGCGCCTGGCCATCAGCCTGCGCTGCGCCTCGGAGCCCGCCCGACGCGGCAACCGTCCCCGCCCGGTCGCCCTGACGCGGCCTGTCGCCGCGGGCGTCATCGCGGCCTCCGCCGCGGAGAACGCCGAGGGCGCGCGCCCCGCCCCCGCGGCCGAGGCCGCCGCGAACGCCGCCGCGAGCATGACGCTGTACCCCGCCGTCCGCTGCACGAGAGCACCCTCCGGGTGCCGGCGATGACCGCCTTGGGGCGGGCGCTCAGTCCCGTCTTGTAGTTTAGCAAGTCCGATACCGGAGTGAACAAGGAATTGCGGGGCGAAATCTGTGCCCTTATTTATTGCCGCACAGTTGGTTGCAGACATCCCCCTCCAGGCCGTGGGCGCATCGGATGCCGGCCTGCCGCTCCGCTGTGGAGCTTTCGCACGCACGACCGCTCCGAAACGCCGCCAGGACGGGTACCGTCCGCCTCCCCCCGCGCCGCCGCAGCGGTCGCCGGCGACCGCCGCGCGCGTTGCCCAGCCCGCGCCCGCTTTGGTATAGTGCCCGCACGATGGCGACGCCGCCCGGGAACGCCCAACTGAGACTTCTCGACAAGGAGCAGCTCGCCGCCCTGCTCAACGCCAGCTACCTGCTCACCTCGACGCTCGACACACGCCGTCTGCTCTCCTCCCTCATGGAGCTCACCAACCGGCTGTTGCACACCGAGGCGAGTTCGCTCCTGATCGTCGACGAGCGGGGCAAACGACTCCTCTTCAAGTCCGCCGCGGGGACGAAGGCGGACGAGGTCGCGGGGTTCACCCTCGACGCCGACAAGGGGATCGTCGGGTGGGTGATCCGGAACAGGAAACCGTACATCGCCCACGACGTGACCGCCGACGCCGTCTGGTCGCGCGAGGTCGCGGAGAAGCTCGGGTTCCCGACGCGTTCCATCCTCTGCGTCCCGATCGTCCTGCGCGACCGGCTGCTGGGGGCGATCGAGGCGATCAACAAGCGGGATAACGGGATGTTCGACGCCGCCGACGTCGCCCTCCTCGCCACGCTCGCCAACCACGCCGCGATCGCCCTCGAGAACTCCCGCCAGCACGCGGAGGCCGAGACCGACGCCCGGCAGATGGTCGACGAACTGCGGCGCGCGCACCCGATCGTCGGCGCGGGTCCGCGGATGCGGGCGCTGATGGAGATTGTCAGGAAGGTCTCCCCTTCCGACTCCACCCTCCTCATCCGGGGCGAGAGCGGCACCGGCAAGGAACTCGTCGCCCGCGCCGTCCACTACCGGTCCCCACGCAGATCGAAGCCGTTCACCTGCGTGAACTGCACGCTCTACAGCGAAACGCTCATCGAGAGCGAGCTCTTCGGCCACGAGCAGGGTGCGTTCACGGGAGCTTCGAAACGGCGGATCGGCCGTTTCGAACAGGGCGACGGCGGCACGATCTTTCTCGACGAGGTGGGGAGCATCCCGCCCGAGGGGCAGCTCAAGCTCCTCCGCGTGCTCCAGGACCGGGAGTTCGAGCGCCTGGGCGGTTCGGAGACGGTGCAGGTAAACGTCCGCATCATCGCCGCGACGAACGAGGACCTCGAGAAGGCGATCGCGGAGGGGAGGTTCCGGGAGGACCTGTACTACCGCCTGAAGGTCATCGAGATCGTCGCGCCCCCGCTGCGCGAGCGCCCCGAGGACATCCCCGCCCTCGCCGCACATTTCCTGCGGGAACATTTCGCCGCCACCTCCTCCGGCTTGGCCGAGGTGAGCCCGGAGGCGATGAAACTCCTCGTCTCCTACCGATGGCCGGGGAACGTCAGGGAACTGAAGAACGTCATCGAGCGCGCGGTCGTCCTCGGGAGCGGCGACGTCCTTCTCCCGGAGCACCTCCCCGCGGAGCTGACGTCCCCCGGGCGGGGGACGCCGGGGGGGCTCACGCTCAGGGACGCCGAACAGGCGCGCATCGAGGAGGCGCTTGAGCGCGCGGGGGGAAACAAGAGCCTCGCCGCCAGGACGCTCGGCATCTCCCGCAACCGCCTCGACCGTAAATTAAAGGCATACACGTAGACGTTGTATGCATCAGTCACTGCACTGCAAGAGATTATATACAACGTCTACAGCCATGAGGCGGCGTCGGCGGCCCAGTAGGTGAGGATGATCTCCGCCCCCGCGCGGCGGATGCCTGTGAGCAGTTCCATCGCCGCCGCACGCTCGTCCAGCCAGCCCCGCTCCGCCGCCGCCTTCACCATCGCGTACTCGCCGCTCACGCTGAACGCCGCCACCGGGACGCCGAACGCCTCCTTGACCCGGCGGATGACGTCGCCGAAGGCGAGGGCGGGCTTGACGATCACGATGTCCGCGCCCTCCTCGATGTCAAGCGCGACCTCGCGGAGCGCCTCCTCCGCGTTCGCCGGATCCATCTGGTACGAGCGCCGGTCGCCGAAGCGGGGGGCCGATTCCGCCGCATCCCTGAACGGGGCGTAGAGGGCCGAGCAATATTTGGCCGCGTACGACATCACGGGCAGGTCCGCGAACCCCGCCGCGTCGAGGGCGTCGCGGATCGCCTTCACGCGCCCGTCCATCATGTCGCTCGGCGCCACCATGTCCGCCCCGGCGCGCGCGTGCGACACGGCGGTTTTGGCCAGAAGATCGAGCGTCGCGTCGTTGTCGACGCATGGCCCCCCGGACGCGGAAGGCGCGGAGCGCGGATCCTGCTTCACCACGCCGCAATGCCCGTGGTCGGTGTATTCGCACAGGCACACGTCGGTGATGACCGGGAATTCCGGCAGCGCGCGCTTCAGGAGACGGACGCTCTCCTGCACGACCCCGTCCTCCGCCCAGGCGCCGCTCCCGCGGGGATCCTTTTCGCCGGGGATGCCGAACAGAATCACGCCGCCGATGCCGAGCGAGGCGATCTCGGCGCACCGTTCGACGAGCCGGTCTGGCGTGTACCGGAACTGCCCCGGCATCGAGGGGATCGGGTCGGCGGCCCCCTTCCCCGCCCGCACGAAGAGCGGCATCACCAGCGACGCGGGATGGAGCCGCGTCTCGCGCACCATCCGCCGAAGCCCCTCGCCGAGGCGCAGCCGCCTCATCCGCTGCCTTGGAAACGCCATCGTACCCCTCCCCGGCCCCCCGCGGGAGCCGCATGCCTATCCTCTGCGCCTTCAGGCCGGACGCCGGAGACAAGGGCGGCCCCGTCACTCCGCGCGCCCAAATTAGCTGTTGACAGCCCCCGCACCCTGCGGTAGATTTTCAACGATGCGTCGTTGCGCACCGACACCCCGGGAGGACGTTATGGCCAAGAAATCGGCGCTCGTTGCGTTCATCCTTGTCGCCGTTGTCGTCTCCTTCTCCGGCTGCCGCGGGTACGGCTATCGCACCTGCTACGCGGGAGGCCCGCATATCGACTACCTGCCGGAATGGACCTTCCCGCTCTACACGACCCACCGGCCGGTGCCGTACGAGGAGCTGAAGGAAGTCTACCCCCCCGACAGCAACATCTCCACCAGATAGCGTACAGGCTCGAACGTCTTCCTCAGGGCGGCCGCCGCGATCATCGGCGCGCCGCCCGTTTCGTTCGCCGCGCGGGCGCCTTTCCCGTCTTTCGTGTCCTGTCGCCCCGGCGGCAACGGCCTTTGGATCGCCTCCAGAACTTTTCCAGCGCCCGCACGAGTCCCTCGTCGGTGTGCGTCGCCGCCGCGAAGGCGATCTCGATCCCCAGGCGCGACGCGGCCTCCGCGGTGACCGGCCCGATCGCCGCGCAGGGCGGGAGGCGCACCCCGCCCGCGCGCCGCACCGCGCGCGCGTACGCCCCCGCGGCCGACGGGCTCGTCAGCAGCGCCGCGTCCACCGCCTCCTCGCGCAACAGCCGCGCGGCCTCCGCGATCCCCTCCGCGCTCGGGACCGTCCGGTAGGCGGCCACCCTGAGACAGCGCCCGCCGCGGGCGCGCAGCCCCTTCGGGAGCGCATCCCCGGCGATGTCGCTCGTGGGAAGGAGAAACGACCGGCCCCGCACCTCGTTTCGCGCGGCGAGCGCCGCGACGATCCCCGCGCCGGTGTAGCGGCGCGGCACGCAGTCCGCCCGCAGGCCGAAACGGGAGAGTTCCCCGGCGGTCGCGGGGCCGATGGCGCAGATTTTGATCCCCGCGAAGGCGCGCGCGTCGCGCCCGAGCAGCCGGAGCCGTTCCAGGCACGCGCGCACCCCGTTCGCGCTCGTGAAGACCACCCAGTCGTGCCTCCCAAGCGCCGCGAGGGAGCGGTCGAGCTCGGCGAAGCCCCGCGGCGGACGGAGCTCGATCAACGGGCAGGGGAACGGCGCGGCGCCCCGCTCCTCGAGGAGGCCGGCGAGGCGCGCCGCCTGCCCCGCGGGGCGCGTCACAAGGACCCGTACGCCGCAAAGCGGCGCCCGCGAGCGCGGAGGGGGGAAGAGGCGACGCGACGCCGTCTCGCCGACGACGAGTATCGCGGGGGGCGCGATTTTCCGCGCCCTCGCGAGCCCGGCGATTTTCCCGAGCGCGCCCGCGACGATCCTCTGGCGCGGGGTGCAGCCGTTCTCCACGATCGCCGCCGGGAGGCGGGGGCTCTTCCCGGCGTTGAGGAACCGCGCCACGATCTCCTCGAGGTTCCGGACCCCCATCAACACCACGAACGTCGAGTCGGCCCTGAGGACGCGGTCCCAGTCGACCCCGCCAACCCCCTTATCCGCTTCGTGGCCGGTGAGGATGGTCAACGAGGAACTCAGCCCCCGCAAGGTGAGCGGGATCCCCGCGGCGGAGGGCACCGCGAGCGCCGCGGAGACGCCGGGGACGATCTCGCAGGGGATCCCGGCGCGGGCGAGGTACCGCGCCTCCTCCGCGCCGCGCCCGAACAGCATCGGGTCGCCGCCCTTGAGCCGGACGACCGTCATCCCCGCCCGCGCCGCCCGCGCCAGCGTCCGGTTGATGCGCGACTGCAGCGCGCTCCTGCCCCCGCCCGCCTTCCCCACGCAGACCCTCCGCGCGCCCGAACGTGCGTGGAGGAGCAGCGCCGGGTGCGCCAGGTGGTCGTAGAGCACGAGGTCGGCCCGCCCGAGCGCCTCCTTTCCCTTCTCGGTGATCAGACCCGGATCGCCCGGCCCCGCGCCGACGAGATAGACCGTCCCGGGCCTCTTCATCGTCCGCCCCCCGGCTTCAACGCGGCGCGGATGATCCGCTCCATCCTCGCGCGCGCGGCCGCCTTTCCCTGCCGCCGCAGCGTGCGCAGCACCGCGGCGCCGGAGAGGCGCCGCAGCAGCGCCGCCCTCTCCCGCGGCGCGACCTCCGCGATGACCCGCCTCCGCATCCGGTCGAGCAGATCGAGGAGGACACCGTACTCCTTCCCGTATCGCGCCCCGATCTCCTCCCCGAGGCGCTTGGCCAGCGCCGGGCATCCCCCCCCGGTCGACACGGCGATCCGGAGCGCGCCGCTGCCGGCGACGGCGGGGAGAAAGAAGTCGCACAACCCCGGGGCGTCGGCGACGTTCACCAGCACGCCCCCGCGCCGCGCATCGGAAGAGACGCGGGCGTTCACCGCCGGGTCGTCTGTCGCGGCGATGCAGAGAAACGCCCCGCGCAGGACCGCGGCGGCGTACGGCCTTCTCCGAAGAACGATCCGCCCGCCGCGCGCGAGCCCGCCGAGACCGCCGCGCGCGGTTTTGGCCACAACCGTGACCCGCGCGCCGGCGGCGGCCAGCCCCCGCGCCTTCCGCTCCGCCACCGCCCCGCCGCCCACCACTACGCAGCGGCGGCCGCGGAGGTCGAGGCAGACCGGGTAGACCGCCCGCGCGCGCATCCCGTTACGGCTCCTCTCCGAGCTGGCGTTTCCCCCACCCCTGGACGACGTCCCGCGCGAGGAAGAGTCGCCGCGCGGCGGCGGTCGTGCCGCGCACGACGACCGGCGTGGCGTGTTTCATCCCCCGCAGCAGCGCCGCCCCCTGCGTGTCGGGCCGGATGGCGCAGGCGATCCTCCCCCCCTCCGCTTCGACGACGAAGGAGAGCGCGCGGCGCGCGGCGCGGCGGGAACGGGCCGGGGGGGGGAGCAGCGTGACGAACCGCGCCTTCATCTTCAGGGGGCGGCCGCTCAGTCTCCCCGCCCGGTCGAAGTCGCCGCTCCGCGCGCCGAACCACTCCTCCGCCGGCTGCGCCCCCTGCCGGGCATCCGCGCAGAGGGCCGCGCACAGGAACGCCAGAACCGGAATCGCGCTTCGCATCAGGCGGCTCCTTCCCGGGGCACAATGGTAGCGCGTCCTCGCCGAAGTTCGCAATAGCCAACGCCCGCCGCGCCGTGCTATAGTCGATCGAAAAAGCCGGGGTGCCTCGCCATGCCGCACGAGAAGAAGCTTCGCAGGGTTCTCGACTCCACCGTCAACCGGATCGTCGGCTCCTACACCCGGTACGGCGGCATCAACCACATCAAGGGTCCGAACCTCCCCGCCCAGAGCGAGATCATCGCGACGCTCGAGGACCTCCTCTCGATCATCTTCCCCGGGTTCTTCGACACGAGCGACCTGACCGCCGTCGATCTCAAGTACCACGTCGGCGCCAAGTGCGCCTCCGTCTGCCGCCGACTCGTGGACCAGATCAACAAATGCTTCCGCTACTTCTGCAGGCACGAGACCCGCTGCCGGCCCGACACCGTGAAGTGCCGCGCGGACGGCACGCGCGCCTGCCTGCTCAAGGCGCGCGAGATCGCGCGGGAGCTCCTCGAGGAGCTCCCCGACCTCAGGAAGACGCTCTACACCGACGTGCGGGCGGCCTACGTCGGCGACCCGGCGGCCAAGAGCCTCGACGAGATCATCCTCGCCTACCCGGGCCTCTTCGCCATCGCCGTCTACCGCATCGCCCACGTCCTGTGGGAGAAGAAGGTGCCATTGTTGCCGCGGATAATGACCGAGTACGCCCACTCGCGCACCGGGATCGACATCCACCCGGGGGCGTCGATCGACGACCATTTCATGATCGACCACGGGACCGGCGTCGTCATCGGCGAAACCACGACGATCGGGAAACGCGTGCGGATCTACCAGGGGGTGACGCTCGGCGCCCTCAGCGTTCCAAGCCAGATCGAGAAGTACCGCTGGGCCAAGCGGCACCCGACGATCGAGGACGACGTCACGATCTACGCGGGGGCGACCATCCTCGGCGGCAAGACGGTCATCGGCAGGGGGGCGGTGATCGGGGGCAACGTCTGGATAACACGGTCGGTCCCCCCCGACACGCACGTGATGTTCGAGCCGCCCGCGCCGGTAATGCGCGCGGGGAGGAAGCGGAAAGATTGACCGTCTCGGGCCCCGCCGCGCGGCGGCGAGACGCCGGCACGGCGTGAGGAGGAACGCATAATGATGCGGAGATCGCTCGTCCCCGCGGCGATGGCGCTCTGGTGCCTGCTCTGCGCCGGCGCCGGCGCCGCGGCAAACCCGCCCGTTCCCTCCGCCGTCGCATCGCCGGGCGCGGAGGATGCGCCCGCCTCGTTTATCGGGAACAAGGGGAGCCGCAAGCTCCACTGCGCCGACTGCGTCTGGGGCACAAAGGTCTCCCCCGGCAAGCGGAAGGAGTTCCGAACCTACCAGGAGGCGGCCGACGAGGGGTACTTCCCGTGCAGCGCCTGCCGCCCGGATATCGCGGCCGGGCACCCCGGCCCGACCCGCCCGCCGGTCGCCCCCGGGGAGATCGTCGGGAGCACCGTGAAGGATTTCTTTCACCGCGGCTCCTGCGAGTGGGCGGACAAGATCAGCGCCGAGCACCTGTTGCGCTTCAAGACGCGCGAAGAGGCGGTCGCCGCCGGCAAACGCCCCTGCTCGGTCTGCAAGCCCTGACGCCGGGGGCTGATCCCGGCCCGGCGGCCCGCGCCACGGATGGATGCACTGTGAGGATGCGGGCCGTGCCGATCCCGATCGCGTCCTCCTGATTTTCGCCTTCCCTCGCCCGGCCTGTCCCGGGTCGGTTTGCGTGGTCCGCATGGACAACCGGATCATCAACCCCGTCACCGCCGGTTTCATCATCGACGCCATCGCCGATGCGGAGACCGCCCCGTACGACTGCGTCGTCATCGAGCTCGACACGTTGGGGGGGCTCCTCGAATCGACGCGCGACGTGGTTTTGAAGGAACTGAACGCGAAGGTGCCGGTGGTCGTCTACATCGCTCCCCGGGACGAGCGGGCCGCGTCCGCGGGCGTCTTTATCACGATGGCGGGTGACGTGGCCGCGATGGCGCCAGGGACGAACATCGGCGCGTCAAGCCGCCCGAGCGCCGGTCTTCTTGACGCGATGGGGGCCGCTGCGATACGGCCCGGTCTCGTCACGCGTTCCGCGCGGCGCGCACCCGCCGAAGGACGGCCGTCTCCAGGCGCAGATAACCCGCCCAGCAGTCCGCCAGTCGGCGCCGGAGAGGCGTGAGCGCCCGGTAATGCCGCTCCGACACCGCCGTCCACTCCCCCATGAACGTCTCCCACCCCTGATTGGAGTGCGATGTCGCGTGGAAACGGTAGTTGGAAAAAATCTGCGGTACGTAGAGAAAGCGATATCCCGCCTCGAACGCGCGGAGCCAGAAGTCGTAGTCCATTGCGTAGACGAGCGTCGTGTCGAGCGGCCCGAGCTTTTCGAACAACTCCCTATGGAAGAATGTGGACGGCTGGCAGGGCATTGATGTCCGGCCGTTGATGGAATGGATCCGCGGGTGAAGGAGGAGGCGGTAGAACGGGACCGTTCCCTTCAGCAGCGTCAGTATCTCCGCGCCCGCCTCGTCAACCCTCCGCACCGCTCCGGTCACCAGGTATCCCGTTCGCAGGCGCCCGATCTCCCGGGCGACCCGTTCGAACGCCCCCTGCTCGTAGTAGTCGTCGGAGTTCAGCCACGCGATGATCTCCCCCCGCGCCTCCCGGAAACCGCGGTTGAGGGCCGCGGACTGGCCGGCGTTCTCCTGCCGGAGGTACCGCACGTGCGGGTACCGGGCGCATACCGCGGCGGTTTCGTCCGTCGAGCCGTCATCGACCACGATGTGCTCGAACCCCGGCCACCGCTGTGCGAGGACCGACTCGATGTTGTCCCGCAGGTAGCGTGCCTGGTTGTAGCAGCAGGTGACGACGCTGAATCCTTTTTCCATACCCCCCGTAGTATACTATACTTCCGAAGAACGGATGGCCTCGGGACCGGATCGCCCCACGGAGCCTACCCCCTTCCGGAGCCGCGAATGGATATACTGTTCACCCTGGGCCGCTACTGGCCCACCATCGGAGGCGGGGAGCTCCACACCAGGGAACTGATCCGATACCTGTCGCCGCGGCATCGGGTCCGGGTCGCCTGCCTCAGGAACGACAACCGGACGGACTGGATCCCCGGCATGGTGGTGGATCCCCCTCCGAGGCAACAACCGTATTTCGATCGCGACACCGAGGTGCGGCTGCTCAGGCTCGGGATTTTTAGGAGGCTGCGCCTCCGCAAGCGGCTCGAACATTTCTACGCCGACCAGGTCCGCCGCACCTCGTGCGGCAAGGAGCTCGCCGAGCTCTTCCTGCCGCAACTCCGGAAGATCGAGGGGGCGCTCGATCTCGTCCACAACGTCAAGGTCGGGCCGGAGTTTCTGAGTCTGGCCTCGCTCCGATTCGCCCGGGAGCGCAAAGTGCCGTTCGTGTTCACCCCCATCTCCCATCCCGGCGGATGGGAGGGAGAGATCTTTTCGCTCCTGTACCGCGAGGCGGACGCCCTCATCGCGATGACGGAATTCGAGCGCGCATTCCTCATCTCCCAGGGGGGAAGGCCCGAGCGGATCCACGTTGTCGGCGTCGGCCCGCTGCTCGAAAGCCTCGAACCGACCGCGGACGCCAGGAGAGCCCTGTCCATTCGAGGGCCGCTCGTGCTCTTTCTCGGCCAGAAATATCCGTACAAGGGCGTCGCAGAGATGGTCGAGGCCGCGCCCCTCGTCTGGGCGTCGCACCCCGATGCGCATTTCGTCTTCGCCGGGCCGCGCACGGAACAGTCGCGCGCGCTTTTTTCGGCCGTGGGGGACGCGCGGATCATCGACATCGACACGGTGAGCAACGAAGAGAAAACCAATCTGCTCGCCGCGTGCGACATCCTGTGCATGCCCTCGCGCTGCGAGAGCTTCGGCATCGTCTATCTCGAGGCCTGGTCGTTCCGCAAGCCGGTCATCGCCGCGGACACCGACGCCAGCCGGTGCGTCGTCGAGGACCGCCGGGACGGCCTGCTCGTCGCGCCGGAGCCGGCCGGTATCGCCGCCGCCATCAATACCCTTCTCGGCGACGAGGCGCTCCGGCATGCCCTGGGCGAACACGGGCACCGGAAGGCCGCCACGACATATTCCTGGCCCGTCATCGCCTCCAAGGTCGAGCAGGCCTATGCACAAGCCCTCGGCGGGTGCGCATGACCTGCTGATCACGCGCCGGAGACGCGGAACGCACCATGGAAACCGTCACCGCCTATATCCCCTGCCACAACGCCGAGGGATTCCTTGAGGGCTGCGTCCGTTCGCTCCTCAAGCAGACCCTCCCGCCCGCCGAGATCCTCGTGGTGAACGACGGCTCCACCGACCGCACCCGGGAGGTCGCCGCAGGGCTCCCGGTGCGTCTGGTCGACCTCGACGGCCATCCCGGTCTCGCCGAGGCAAGGAACGCGGGTATCCGCGCCGCCAGGGGCGACTATGTCGCCTCCATCGACGTCGACTGCCTCGCCGATCCGCGCTGGCTGGAGCGCCTCCTCTCCGCGCTCTGCGAGACCGGCGCGGCGGGTGCGGGAGGAAGGCTCATCGAAGGATTCCAGACCTCCTTGGCCGACCGCTGGCGCGTGGCGCACATGCGGCAGGATTGGGGTGATACCCGCATCGCCAATCCGCCGTTCCTCTTCGGCTGCAACACGCTCTTCAGGAAGAACGCCCTCGAAAAAGTCGGGCTCTACGACCCCGCGTTCCGAACCAACGGGGAAGACCTGAACCTCTCGCACCGGCTCATGGCGCAGGGGCGGACGCTCGTCTACGAGCCAGCGGCGGTCGTCACGCACCTCAAGCGCGACACCACCCTCTCCGTCCTCGACGCGGACTGGCGTTGGGGCTACCGCAGCCTCGGCGAGACGATGAAGTACGAGCGCTCATCGCACATCGTCTACTACAACTTCGCCAACGCCCGCTACAGGGTGCGGCAGGACCTTCGCGCGGGGCGCTATCCCCTCCTTTTGCTCGATCTGCTTCTCCTCCTCCATCATACCCGCCTCGACCTGCGCCACGCCCGCGAGAAGGGGCTCCTGCGGCGGGGCGGGGGTCTGCTCGCCCCCCGCGTCGAAACGCTCACCGCGTTCCGCGCCCATCTGGCGCGCCTCTCGAGATCCCATTTCATGAGAAATCCTGATGTCGTGGCGCCGCGCACGAACGAGGCCGCAGATCCATCGCCGCCTACCGGCGGCGGGAGAAGGAACGGGGCATGATCAGCGTCGTTGTCCTCACGCACAACCGGCTCCCCTTCCTCCGCGACTGCGTGGAGAGTATCCGGGCCAACGGGTATGCGGACCACGAGATTGTCGTCGTTGACAACGCCTCGACGGACGGGACGGCGGAGGCGCTCGCGGGGATGGACGACGTGCGGGTCGTCCGCTTCGACCGCGACCGGGAACTCGCCGCGTGCCGGAACGCCGGCATCGATGCCGCGCGCGGCGACATCATCGCCTTCACGGACGACGACTGCGCTATCGAGAAGGACTGGCTCGTGCGGATAGAGGCGGACCTGCGGGACCACGACGCCGTGGGCGGCGTCGCGCTTCCCCTTGGAGATTTCCACCCTCCGCGCTGGTGGGACGACGAGATCAACTGGCTCGTCGGCCTCTCCGTCCCCGGGCACTACGGCCCCAGGGCCGGAGAGGTCTATCTGCCCGCCTCGCTCAATCTCGCGTACCGCGCGCCAGTCCTCCGCGCGCTAGGATTCCGCGAGGGCGCGCCCGGCCTCGCCGGCAGGAATATGACGCGGGAGGATTCCGACCTCTGGCTGAGGACCCGCGCGGGCGGGCACCGCACGTTGTTCGACCCCTCCCTCGTCGTCTACCACCGCGTACCCCCGGAGCGGCTGACGGTCTCCTTCTGCGTCAGGCGGGCGTTCAGCGACGGTTTTTCCGCCTGGCACCGCGGAGAAACCGGTGGGGGACTCCGCCGTACCCTTGCCTACGTCCTCGCCCAACCGTTCACGCTCGCCGCCCGGATGATCCGGGGCGGCGGCCGCCCGCGCGCCAAGGAGTGGGTGTGGCCAGTCCGGCAAGCGGGACTTGTATGGGGCGGCATCGTGCAGGGGGCTGCCGCGATAACGGCGGCGGCACGGGATACGGCGAAAGCCGTCCCGGGCGTTCTTCACGCCCTCTTGATCATCCTCCGGGAGGCGGCACTGCTCGCGTGTGCACGGGGTCTCCTCAAAACACGTGGACCGCGCACGCCCCCCCCTGCGGTTGGCGGCGCGCCGCATAGCGACGGCGGGGATGCCACAACCTCATGAACCGGGAACAGAGAGCACCCCATCCGGGCCTCGACAGCGCGGAGGAACTCCGCGTCATCGACGCCTGCGTGCGCGGCGACTGGGAGGAGTTTCGCCTCCTTTTCGAGAGGTACCGCGAGCGGGTCTACGCCCTCGCCCTCGGCATCGTCAGGGACTCGGCGCTTGCGCACGATATCACGCAGGCGAGCTTCATCAAGGTCTTCAAGTCCCTCCGCTGGTTCGACCGGCGCGCCAAGTTCTCCACCTGGCTCTACCGCATCGCCTACCGGCAGGCCCTCGACCAGTACCGCAGGCGGCGCAGACGGGACGAGGTCCCGATCGAGCACCTCCCCGCCGGCGTGGAATCCTCGACCCCGCGCGGGCAGATCGCCGACTCCATCGCGGACAGGGAGGCCGCCGAACGGCTCCGCGCGGCCATAGACGCTCTTCCGATCAAGCTGAGGACCGCCGTCGTGCTCAGGTACTTCGAGGGGTGCACATTCGACGAGATCTGCGAGATCACGGGATGCGCGCGCGGCGTGCTTCAGAAAAGACTCGCCCAGGCACACGCCGCCCTCAGGGACGCGCTGGGTTCGAACGGTACGCCGGCCTGAAAGGCGCATCCGGCCGGCCGCGGCAAGACCGTATCGTCGGGCCACGGATGCCTCCTTTTCAGGCCGCCTCCCATTCTTCCTCCTCGAGAGATATGCTCAAGGGGGAGCCGGAGTTGCAGTCCCGCTATGCCGCCACGGAGATTTCCGTAGGGCACGAGAGAAGCCCGCCTTTTCTCCAGCCCGGTGCTGGGAGCGGAATAGGGATATCGTTGGCCCAGAAGCGAATTTTTCTTTTTTTGGGGGGGTACGGAATAAATTCCGAAGCGTCTAATGTATGAAAGCGGTGGATAAAAATGTCAAACGTTTCTAAATGCAGGGGGGTACGCAGGGCAGTAGGTGCGTATGGAAGCGGAGAACTCGGTACCCGCTCCCGACAGGTGGTTGAAGGGCACATAACCTCCTGTTCCCCCTGCAGATTTTTTGTAGAGCGTCAAACCCGCCTGGAGCGCCTCCTCGGTTCTCTCGCCTCCTCTTTCGGTGACGCCCCGGACGAGCCGCCGTCCTGGGAGCAGTTTCGCCCGATCCTGCTCAGCGCGATGAAGGACGGCTCGGAAAGCCGTTTTGGGCGCGCGTGGGAAGGAATCCGCGCCCGCCTGGCCGACTGGCTCGTCCCGAAAACGGCCCTCCATCTCTCCCAGGCGTTCTATCTTGCCAAAAGGGCCGCGGTTCCCGCACTCGGCGTGTTTGTCGCCTTTGCGGCGTACTGCGTCTTCACGGGGGAGAGAGCGATGCAGCGGGAAGACCGGGTCGTTCAAGTTGCGCAGGCCTCCCCGTCGCTTCTGCTGCATGTGCAGTTCCAGCCGGGAGAGGCGGGCGGAATGGTATCCGGAGGAAATGCCCGGCAGGAAGGCGTATTGCGATACGGATGGAAGTAGGAACGTTTCTCGGCACTTGTTTTTGCCCTGCGCTGTGGTATATTCACAGGGATAATGAGATAGGACATCAAACGGTTTCGAAAGGAGGTTTCGAGATGTATTCGATCAGGTGCATCCTGGGCGCGGTCTTCGCGGCGGCGCTCACGTGTGTCGCGGCCGACGCGGCGGTCTTCACGGGCGGCGGATCGGAAGTCAACCCGAACCCCGAATACGACACCTACGTCGGACAAAACGCAAGCGGCTCGTACGACACGTGGGAGATAACCCTCCCGAACAACGATTACAAGGTCACCATCGCGTGCGGCGATCCCAGCGCGGCGACAGGCCCCCACTATGTGGCGCTTTCCGGCGACGGCTCGACGTACAGCCAGATCGCGGCGCTGAACACCGCGACTGACGAGAACGAGTTCGCGACGGCGACCAACGTGCCGGTCACCGTCAGTGCGGGTAAACTGAGCCTCCGGCTGGGCGGCAACAGCCAGGCGAACAGGATCAACTTCATCATCATTTCCGAGAGCAATCTCCCCGTGAGCACGACGGCCGCTTCCACCTCTTACAGCAGGAACCAGTCGCAGGATTGGTGGTATTACCAGTCGTACAATTCTTCCACGGCGACTTACACGCCGCTCGTCAACACCTCCAACAACCGCTGGAGCGTCGACGGCGGAACGGGGGGCGCTTCGTACCCGCAGGTGTGGATCAACGGCGGATTCCCGGGCTTCAACGGCCTCTGGGCGGTGCGGACTTGGAAGGCGCCGCTTGACGCCACGAACGGTCCGGTGAAGATCGAGGGGTGGGTAACAAAATCACTTGTGGACAACGGGGACGGTGTGCGTATCCTGTTGGTAAAAAACGGTGACATCGGTTCCCCTCTCTACGAGCGAACCATCGCCTGGAATGACTCGGCCTACTATTCGTTCAACCTGAGCACATCGATCGTCGCAGGAGATGAGATCCATCTCATGCTCGATCCCTTAAGCAACGCCTTTTCTGACGCGTGTCAGTTGAACGCCATCGTCTACGACACCACAAGGGGCACCACGGAGAGCTTGAGCGGCAACTACAGCCGGGATCAGGGTGGTGATATGCATATCACCTATGAATCCTACAACTCCTCCACGGGTGTCTACACGCAGCTCGTGAATACCTCCAACAATCGCTGGAGCGTTGACGGCGGAACGGGGGGCGCTTCGTACCCGCAGGTGTGGATCAACGGCGGATATCCGGGCTTCAATGGCCTGGATGCCGTGAGAACATGGCTCGCGCCGACGACGGGCACGGTGGACGTGACCGGAACGGTGACGAAGTCTCTTGTGACCGGCGGAGACGGCGTGATGGTGATGCTCGTCAAGGACGATGCCTATTCCTCGCCTCTCTGGCAGCAGACGATCGCGTGGAACGACGCATCGTATTACAATTTCAGCGTGTCGGACATCCCCGTGACGGCCGGGGTCACCAAACTGCACTTCCACATCAACCCTATCAGCAACGCTACTTCTGACGCGACTCAGTTGGACGCCGTCATAAGTTACGATTGAGTTCGATTTCCGCCATCCCAACGGCGGAGAGAGCCGGAAAAAGACCCCCACGGGTATCCGTGGGGGTCTTCATTTTAGATTCACGATAGCCGCGTGCTCAGATCATCCTTCTCCAGAATGAGACAAACCGGTCAGCCAGCACGCTCCACGAATAGTCACCTTCGGCCAATGTGCGCGCCCGGCGTCCCATCTCCTCCGCCGCTTCGGGTGCATCGAGAAGGGCAAGCGTCTTCTCGGCGAAATCCTCCTCGTCAGGCCGCGCGAGGAGGCCTATCGGGTGGGCCTCGAACAGCTTCTTCATCTCGCCGACCGCGCACGAAACCGTCGCCTTCCCCGCGGCCATATGCTCCCCTATCCTGTTGGGCCACCGCCCGCGATTGACCGCGGTATCGCTCATCGGGAGCAGAAGGATATCGGCGCAGGCGAGAGACTCCGCAATCCTGGCATACGGCTGAAATCCGGTCCAGAGTATGCGGTCGTCCACCCCCAGCCCCCGGGCCAGCTCCCTGTGCCAACCCTCGTCGGGCCCGATGAAGAGCAGGCGGCAATCCTCCATCCGTCTGAACACCCGCGCCATCCCGCGCATCAGCAGTTCCGCGTCGAGCAGGTTCGCCGAGATGTAACCCGCGATTCTGATGCCGCGGGGGATACCGAGCGAATCCCTCGCCGCGTCCCTCGGCAACGGCGAGATCCTCTCCACATCGGCGCCCGAGTGGAGCAGGAGCACCCTTTCCGCCGGTATCCCGATCGATCCGGCCCTGTCCCTGAGGGCCTGGCTGATGACGGTCACCCCGGCGCTGATCCTTTTCATCCCCGTCTCGAGGCGCCGCTCGGCGGCGAACTGGAACGGGAAGTTCCGGGCATCGTCGAGCAGCCCGCCGCCGCACCACCAGTCCGCCCAGTCGGAGAAAAGCGGCGCGCCCCTCAGGTATCTTTGAACGAGAGCCGGGACGGAGACGTTCGGCCGGTGGTCGAAGGCATACACGAGGTCGAATCGCGGCGCGGCGCAGCGAGAGAGGCGGGCCAGGATATCCAGGACGCCCCACCCCCCGCTCTGGTAATACCCGCCCAGCGCACACGGCGTTCGGATGATCCGGAGGCGCCCCTCATCCGCGCGCACAGTCCGGTACCGCGACTCCGCGGATACGGTCACCAGGTCGACCGAGTGCCCCCGGGCGGCGAGCTGGCGGCCCAGGTTATAACACCTGAGGAACGTCCCCTGTCCGTACCGGTTGTGATTGAGGAAAAGAAGCCGCGCCACAACACCTCCCCTACTGTATATAGCCGAGCGACTTCAGGCCGGCGCGTGTCTTAGCGTCGATCTCCACCTGCTGGGGGATGATCCCCAAACGGCTGTTCTTCGCTTTCATCTCCTCCATCCATCGGGCCGCCATCCGGCGATACCTGTCGGCCAGATCGGGCCGCTCGGCGAGGATATCAACGGTCTCCTGAGGATCCAAGACAAGATCGTGAAGGGATTCCGTGAAGCCCGGATGAGCCGGAAAGACGTACTTGCAGGTCTCATCCCGTATGGATTTCTGATAGATGTAATACTCACTGAACGCCGCCTGCCTCACCGAAGTTCCTTTTCTGATCAAGGGGAGAAGATTCACCCCGCACAACAACTCGGAGTCATATTCGATCCCCGCGAACGCGCAAAGGGTGGGATACAGATCTATCAGCGCGGCGACCCGGGAGGCCCTTTTGGGAACGGCCTCCCCGCCGGGCATGCGGATGATCATAGGGACATGGATCATCAGGTCGTAGAGCCGTCCCGGATGGCCCAGGCGCCCAAAATCCATGAACTCCTCGCCGTGATCCGCCAGGATCACCACGACGGCATTGCGGAGCTTTCCCCTTCGCTCGAGCTCGTCGAAGAGATTCTTGAGGCACGCGTCCGTGTAGTTGATCCCCCCGTCGTAGCGATCGACGATATACTGAACATCCTCCGGGGAGAGTTCCTGTTCCGGCTTCCCGTCGATGTAGTAGTACGGCCCAGTCCGCGCGGTATAGAGGGTGTCGTAGGGGGGAGGGGGGTCGTACGGGTAGTGGATGCTCATGTAGTGCAGGTAGAGGAAAAACGGCTTCTCGCCCGCCCGCGAGAGAAGGCGGAGCGCCTCCGCGTTCATCGCGGGCGGCGGAAGCAGCGTCGTATGGGTGAACGAATCGAACCCCTGCGTGAAGCCGAACTCCCTGCCGATATGCGTGTTCGCGCTGACGCCGATCGTGGCGTAGCCGCGGTCCCTGAACGCCTCGGCCAGGGTGCGCACGGATCCGGGCAACACGTCGCCGATCGCGCCCTCCGTGGTGTGCCAAAGCGCGGTGTGCATCGTCGGGTATAGGGAGCTGAACAGGCTCGCGATGGAGGCCTTGGTCGAGGGGGCCTGCGAGATGGCACAGTCGAAAACGACCCCCTCCCCGGCGACGCTGTCGATGAACGGGGTGGTATTCCGATGGTAGCCGTAGCAGCCCACGTGATCGCGGCGCAGGGCGTCGAGGAGGATGATGATGACATCCGGGGGCGAGGGCCACAGGCGCCATAGTACAAGGGCGAGAAGGCAGCCCGCCGTCCACAGTCCCGCCGCGGCGACGAGGAACGATTTCCTTTTCAGGGCTATGCGCATTGCATCCTTCCTAACGAGCGAGATACATCCTGTAGAGCAACCCGAACCTGAGGCCGACGTTCCAGGAGGCAAGCCGCACCGCGTCAAGGAGCGGATTGTAGCGCTCCCCTCCCCTGTTTCCCCGGCGCGCGACACCGCGGATGAATGCCCCGAGGCCGCGTCCGATCTCCGCGGCTTCCCGGCACAACCCGTTCGTCAGGCGCGGATGGAACTGCTCGGCATAGGTCGACACGAGCCACGCCTCGCCCCATCCGTACCTGGCGAATTGCCTCACGAAAGGCAGCCATTTCGTGCGGTGCTTGTGGAACACGACGGCGTCCCCGTTGTAGCGGACCCTCCAGTCCGTCCTCGTGAGCATCCGGATGAGCATCTCCGAATCGCCGCCGGAGACGCTCTTCTCATCGAAGAGGCCGATGCGCCGGAACACCTCGCGTCTGAAGGCGAGATTCGCCGTCATCGCGCGTGGAAGCGGCGTATAGGCGAGAAGATCCTTCTGCGACATCTGCCCGCTGTCGGCGAGGTACCGATCGATCGCCGTCTCCCGCGCGTACGGCACGATCTCCCCCGCGAAACACCCGATGGATCCGTCGTCGGACCCGCGCACGAGGTCCCGGAGCCACCCCTTCGTCGGGACGCAATCGGCATCCGTGAACGCGAGGATCTCCCCATCCGCGCGGCGTATACCCGCATTGCGTGCCGCGTAGGAATTCCGCGCGCGGCCGTCCGTCAACACCGACACGGGAAAGCGCCGGGCAACCTCACCTGTCGCGTCCCGGGAACCGTTGTCCACCACGATAATCTCGACCTTCCCCTCGGGATAGTCGAGGTCGAGAAGGGCCGTGATGCAGTCCCCTATCTGCCGTGCGGCGTTGCGCGCGGGAACGATCACCGAAACCGCAGGGTATCCAGCATCAGTGCGTCCAACTGCGCGGGGGGATGTTGCGCACAAACGACCGCCCGATATCTCTTGTGCGCTCATCGCCGCCTCCGGAAATCGCCCACGCAAAGGGGCCACTCCGCCCCCCTGCGCCGCACCTGCCTATCCTGAAAACCACGCCGCGACCCTGCCGCAACAGTCACCGAGTTGTCGAAGGACGCGGTAGTACCCGTACCTCCTCTCCCTGCGGTCCCGGAAGGAGAGCACGTTCCACGCGCCGTGTCCGAACGCGCGCAAGATCGCCTGCACATCGCCGACGCCGAGCCCTGCAATCGTCGGCGGCATCGCCTGGATGCGGCGACTGTGCTTGCGTACGGTCATCGACCACCCGCGGCCATACCGGTAGTACGACCGGAAGAGCTGTCCGGGGCCGGAGCGGTGCCGGTGCTCGACCCTGGCTCCGGGCAGATACCGCATCGCGTACCCCGCCCAGTGCACGCGCCACCCGAAGTCGATATCCTCCCCGCCCGCCCAGGTGAACTTTTCATCGAACCATCCCACCGCATCGAACACCTCCCTCCGGAAGAGGGCGTTGGCGGTATTGATGTAGGGATACGGCACGGCGTTCCCCTCGATCGCATTCTCCTGGGATTTTGCGGTGAATTCGTTGCAGTACGCCTCAAAATCATTCGTGGCCGGAGGCGCGGCGATCATCCCCCCCGCACACGCCACCCCCGGGAGCATACCGCCGACAAACTCCGAAAGCCACGCGCGATCGGCAATGCAGTCCGAATCGATGAACGCGATAAGCTCCCCTGCCGCCGCGCGCACCCCCGCATTCCTCGCAGCCGCGGCTCCCCTTTTCGGTTGGCAGAGGCACCGAACCGGATAACGGGAGACGATCTCCCGGCTTGCATCCGTCGACCCGTTGTCCACGATAATGAGATCTGCGCCATCGAAGGGGCGAGCGGCGGCGAGAACGGATTCGATGCACGGTCCGATCGTGCGTGCCGAGTTGAATACCGGCACCACCACGGAAAGTATCGGCCGCCCCACGGTTGATTCTCCCATCGTATCGATCCCCGGACATCGCGCGCGCAACTACCGCCTGCCGACAGACACACGCACGCAGCAATAGTACCAGCGGCGTCATTTGGAGCAAAGATAGAGATCCTCGTCTCTCAGCAGGCCGTATCGATGCGCGAGGCGGTCGCCGAATTCTTCGGCCCAATTGTACACGCGAACCTTGAAACCGGCGGCCTCGAGCCGCTGTGCGTAATCCTTGCCGTACAGTCTCACGTGGTCGAATTGCCCGAATCTTCGTTCTCGTTCCTTGTGATCCGTAACAGTCCGGTCTTCAACCGTGGTTGCCAGTGTCCGCGCGATGGGGACCTGGAGTATGGCATTCCCGCCGGGTTTCAACACGCGATGCAGTTCGGCCATGGCTTTCCGGTCGTCATCGACGTGCTCAAGCACGTGATTGCATATGATGAAGTCAAACCAGTTATTCGGAAAATGTATGTCGGTGACATCCATCCCGAGGACGTCGTCTTCCGGGTGTAAATCGGCGCACAGATACTCGATGCAGGCCCGACTCGAAATTAGTCCCCGGAGACAGGATTCGGGAGCTATATGCAGCACTCTTCCGGGCACATCGAGGATGCGCGTTTTTTGATGCAGGAACAGATAGACGAGCCGTTCCCGCTCCTTTGACCCGCAGCGCGGACACTGGGCGTTCCGACGATACCCTCCCCCGACCACCCGCAACTCGCTCAGTACGGGAATATCCAATCCAGACGGGAAAAATTGGCCGAATATCCCCCGGCATATCGGGCATTCGTATTCATCGCCCCAACATCGCCACTCTGCGCAGACCCTCTTCAGTCTTGCCAGATAGTGTCTGGATCGAGAGACAACGCCGATTGATTGAACATACTCACCCACGGGATGGATTTTCATTTTTTATCAGTATAACGCAAGCGCATCCGCATCGCCAGTGGGTGGAACCGGCGGCACGTTTGGGGCAGAATTCCCATCCCATGCGAGCGTAAGAACTCACCCGGCCGCCGGAGGCGGATGAGACGGACGGACGAGCCTACGCATCCTCTGCAGGAGCCCTTTGGAGAATGCGATGCGCTCGATGATCTCAGGGGGAAGCGGGCGTCGACCTCGCACGCCGACCAATCCCATTCTTTCCGCGGGGGGGATTTTCGAGAGAACGGAGTAGCGCGGGCACGCGATGCACGGGATGTCGCCGGGCGCATCCGCGCGGCCCAGCAGGGCCCGTTTCAGATGCCGGTACCCTGGATCCTCCACACACCGGGCAAGGCCCCTGTCAAATACGTTCCCGAAATCCTTCCATAGATTCACGCAGCACCCAAGAAGGCGGCCATCCCAGTTAATCTGCGGGGAGAACCATACGAGGGAACAGGGACCGGATGCCTGCCGGAGGCGCGCGCGGACGTCCCCACTTCCCGCCCCCTCCCCCGCACCCAGTCCCGTTTCGCGCGCCACATAGTCGCGGTCGCGTAGAGGGGAGAACGAAGAATCCCAGTTTGTCTTGGGGATGAAGTGCATGCCCAGTTCCCCGGCCATGCGCCGCGCCGCGGGGATCTCGTGCTCATTGTGGCCGAAGACGACGAACTGCCAGTGGAGATGCGGTGTCTCGGACCGGTACCGCTTCTTGAAATAGTTCAACCGCTCGAGATTGTCTATCACGCGCCTGAAATCGCCCCCCCTCCTGTAGAGCCCGTACGTCTCGGGAGACGCCCCGTCTATCGACACCGTCATCCCCTGGAACCCGAAACGGACCAGCGTTTCCAGCATCTCCTCGCTCACGGTGTTCAGGTTCACCCCATTCCACGCGGTGAGCGAAACCCCCCTTTCCCGTGCGTAGCGGGTGATGGCGGCGAGGTGCGGATTGAGAAAGATCTCCCCGTAGTTGGATAGTTCGATTGTGCGTATGGCGCGGTGCGCATCGACGAATCTCTTGAAGTTCTCGAACGACAGGAATCCGCGCCCGAGGAATCCCATCTGGTCCTGGCTTTGGGGGCAGACCGAGCACCTGAGCTGGCAGACGGTGGAGGCGTCGATATTCACGCTCGTGCCGAGGATGCCGTACCGGAGATAGGCAACGGCGAGATCCCTCGTCCCTCGCACCGCTGTCCGCCATGGAGGATCGGCCATGGATCACCTCGCCCCGAAAGAATCGTTTCCGCCATCGCGCTGCACCGAGCGCCGAGACGGTTTTGGGGAGCGCCGCGCGCGGTATTTTCGCCGGCAAAAAGGGATGCCCCGCTCCGCAGGTTACGATCGGTCACTGTAGCGTTGCGGGCGGATGCTGTCAAACGTTTTGTTCCGCCGCCGGTGCCGTGGTATACTTTGCCCGGAGTGCCTATGGCGGACGGACGGCAGTTCATCAGCGTGGTGGTCCCCACGCGCAACCGGCGCGATACGCTCGGCAGGTGCCTCGAGGGATTCCGCCTCCAGGCACTCCCCGCCGATTGTTTCGAGGTGGTCGTCGTGGACGACGGCTCCGACGACGGCACCGGCGCGCTGCTCGCCGAAGCCGCGAAGGGGATGCGGAACCTTCGGCATTTCCGGCAGGAGCCCGGCGGTCCCGCGGCGGCGAGGAATATTGGAATACGGGAGGCGCGGGGACCCCTCGTTCTTTTCACCGGCGACGACTGCATCCCCTCCCCCGATCTCCTCGTGGAGCACGCCCGGACGCACCGCCTGCACCCCAGCGTCGCCGTGCTCGGCTACGTCACCTGGCATCCCGATCTCGAGGTGACGCCGTTTATGCGCTACCTCGCCGTCGACATGCAGTTCAGCTTCCCGCGGATCGAGAAGACGCCGCGCAGCGTCACCTTCAACCTCTTCTACACATCCAACATCTCCGTGGAGAAACGCCTCCTCGAGGCGGCGGGGCTCTTCGACGAGGATTTCAAAGACGCCGTCTTCGAGGACGTCGAGATGGGGTACCGCCTCTGGAAGACAGGGGTGGGCACCGTCTACAACCGGAGGGCGATCACCTACCATTACCACCCCGTCACCCTCGAGGAGTACATCCGGCGCAGCGTCAAGCGGGGCCGGGCGGCCGCCCTGCTCTACAGGAAGCACCCCGAACTCAAGAGCACCGACTTCATCCACCTCGAGGACCTCACCGACCCCAAGGTGCGGTTCGACTTCTACAACGCCGTGCTCCGCTACCACAACGCAGTCGGCCTCCAGGAGGTGTTGGCGGAACCAGACGCGGCGGGCCCGATCGCACTGATCCCGCTCGAGGATCGGCTTCGGAACTGGGCCGGGGAAAGCCTCGACCGGCTCGCGGGGATCGCCCGCGGCCAGAAGACGCAGATCGAGGCGTTGGAGCGCGCCGTGCGGGACGCGCAGCAGGCCTTGCGCGCGACGCAGGAAGCGCTCGCCGAGCGGGACCGGCTCGTCGCGACACTCGATGAGAAGAACGCCCGCAAGAACGCGCGAATCGACGAACTGGAGAGGTTCGAGCTGCGGGTGAAGAGTTCCCTTCCGTTCCGTGCGTACCTCGGCCTCGCCAAGCTCCTCGGAAGAGGAAAGTCACCCGCCGGGCCCCGATGAAAATCAGCTTCGTCACCGTCAACCTGCTCGAGAACGATGCGGTAGGGAACGACATCGGCGCGCGCATCGGCATCCTCTCCCGTGCGGGGCACGACTGCCGCGTTTTCGTCTCCCGCGACTTCCCCGCTGTCCGCAGGGATTGCGCCTCCCTGGCGACGCTCGCCTCTTACCCAGAGTTCCTTCTCGCAAGCCGGTTCGCCGACCGGCTCGCCCCCTCGGCGGATGACCCCTTTCGGTGCCACCAGGACGCGGACATCTCGTTCTACAACTACTTCGGCGGGAGCGAACTATACCATTCCATCGCGCTTCCACACCGGGGGATCAGGGTCTTCGACTACCACGGGGTGACGTCGCCGGAACTCGTCGACGATGTCGCCGCGCGGGGGACCTACGAACGCGGCGTCCGGGAGACCGCCCTCGTCCGATACGCCGATTTCGCCCTGGTGCGAAGCGCCTATATGCGCGACGAGCTCGCCCGGACCTTCGGCTTCCCCGCGGACCGGATCACCGTGCTCCCCTACGAGACGGACACCTCGCGGTTCACGCCCGGCCCCCGCGACCCCGCACTGGCCCAGCGGTACGGCCTCGCGGGGCGGCGCGTGCTCCTCTACGTCGGGAGAATGGCCTCGCACAAGAAGATAGACGAGCTCGTGCAGGCGCTCGCCGCAACGCGGCGCGAGATCCCCGACGCCGTCCTCCTCCTCGTGGGCAACACCTCGGAGGCGGCCCACCGGCGGGTGATGGAGGAGGCGCTCCGTCGCGCCCGGGAGCTCGGCGTCGGGGACTCCGTGATCTTCACCGGGGAGATCGACCACGCCGCGCTTCCCGCCTACTACCGGCTCTGCGACCTGTTTGTCACCGCGAGCCGGCACGAGGGGTTCTGCATCCCGGTAATCGAGGCGATGGCGTGCGGCAAACCCGTGATCGGCGCGCGCGCGACGGCCCTTCCGGACACGATCGGCGACGGCGGTCTCCTTTTCGAACCGGGGGACCACAAGGCCCTCGCCGCCGCTGCGGCGCGCCTCCTCCGGGAGACGAAAGGCGGCGGCGACACTCCGTACCGCGCGTTGAGCCGCGCGGCGCTCGCCAGGGCGGGGCGCTTCTCAGCCGGATCGTACCGGCGCGCCTTCCTGGAGTTCGTAGAGCGGGCGGCAAAGCGGGAGCGCGGGGGGCACACGCCCGAGCCGCCGCCTCCCCCCGCCGTCTCCACCTCGCTTCCCGCGGCATTCTCGAGGTTGTGCGCCGGCGCAGACGTGTCCATCGACTACCACGACGCCTCACCGCGAAGGTTCGCAGGCCGCATGCTCAGCCGCGCGAGGGGCAAGGTCACCGCGCACCTGCGCCGCTTCTACCTCGACATCCTTGCGGCGCGCCAATCCGATTTCAACCGCTCGGCGACGCGCGCCGCGGATGAGATCGCCAGGTGCCTCTGCATCCTGAAGGATTCGCTCGACGAGCTCGACACCCGCCTGCGCAGGATCGAACAAGAACTCGAGGACCGTCGCCGCTGATCAGTCCCCGGCCCTCCGTGAAACCGAATGACGCCCCGATGACAGATCGCGCACAACCGCTGACGGCCGTCGTCGTCCTCAACTGGAACGGCCGCGCGCATCTCGAGACGTGCCTCTCCTCCATCCTCGGGCAGAGCCATCCCCGCACCGCGGCGTACCTTGTCGACAACGGAAGCACGGACGGCTCCGTCGGCTTCGTCCGAGAAAGATTCTCGAGGGTCCGCGTCATCGCGTTTCCTGAAAACACCGGTTTCTGCGCCGGCAACAACGCGGGGATGCGCGCCGCGCTCCGGGAGGGCGCGGACTACATACTCCTTCTGAACAACGACACGGAGATCGACCCCGGGTGCGTCGCGGCGCTCGTCCGCGAAGCGGAGACGGACCCGCTCATCGGCGCCTGCGGCTGCCGGATGCTCTTCTTCCACGAACGCACGTTGATCAACTCGACGGGGGTTGAAGCGTCGATCTACGGGCAGTGCTGGGACCGCGGCAAGGGACGCTTCAGCGGAGGGCGATGGCTCGAGGCGTGCGACATTCTGGCGGCATGCGGAGGCGCCCTCTTCCTCCGCGCCTCCGCGCTCCGTGAAACAGGGCTCCTGTGCGAGCGGTTCTTCACGTACTTTGAGGATGTGGACCTCTGCATCAGGTTGCGGGGCAAGGGATTCGGGGTCAGGTACGTGCCGGAGGCGGTCGTCTTCCACAAGCTCGGCGCCACCGCGGAGCTGCCGGTGTACACGCCGAGGAAGATGTTCTTCGTCCAGAGAAACCGTTTCCTCCTCGTCCTCAGGAACTGCCCCGCGCGCCTTCTTCCTTCGGTGATCATCGCCAACGCGGCGTTCGAACTGCGCCGAGCCCGGGCGCACCTTCGTCTCCGCGACGCCGATGCCCTGCTCGTGCAGGCGCGCGCCGTCATCTCCATCCTGTTCCTGCTCCCCGCCATCGCCCTCCATAGGCTCCGGACCCGCCGCGACGCGCGCGGGCGCGCGTGGTCGATGCTCCACACGCACCCTGACGCCTGCCCCGACCTCCTCCCGGATCCTCCCTCCCCTCCCGGCGAGGAGCTCTCAAACAGGGTCGTGATGGGCGCGCGGGAGGGAGGACGCGGGAAGGGATGGTACGGGCCGATGGAGGCCGACGGAACGCGTTTTCGCTGGATGGGTGCGCGGGCGACCGTTACGCTGCTTCTCCCGCCGGGGGAGGCGCGGCTCGCTCTCGTCATCGCCGATCCGTACCCGGACGCGCCGCGGAAGGAGTGCCTGGTGTACGGGGCGGGGGCCCTCCTCGGGCGCCTCACGCCGGATCGGTCGTTCAGGCGGCACGAACTCGCCTTTCACGGGAGACCGGGCGCCGTGGAGATCGTGCTGGAGGCCTCCGGGCTGATCGACGGTTTCGCGCTCGGCGAACCCGCCGACTTCTCCTTCCGCGTCAGCGAGATAGGCTTTCTCTGAATACCGGGCGGGGCGCCGGGACGATACACCGAGGTGGGAGAGGAGGCGGCACGCAATGGGCTGGGACTCATTCCCCAAGGGGACCTTGTATCGAAAAGCGCGTGAGATCGTGATGGGAACGGCGCGAAACGACTCCCTCCGGCAGATCGAGGAGCGGCTCCTCTGCATCGAGGAGTATATCCGCCAACGGCGGCGGGAGAACTCTTCGAGCGGGCAGGCGGTGTGCGCCCACGGCAGTTTCGACCAGATAGAGCTGCGGGACTCCGCGCTCGCCGTGCAGGGGTGGATGATGCTCCCGGGCGCAGCGTTCGACCGCCTGATCGTCTACATCAACGAGGCGGAGGCGGCGCGCGCGACCCCCGTGGAGAAAGCCGAGCTCGGCACCGTATTTCCCACGGTCCCGCATGCCCCGTCCGCGGGATTCCGTTTCTCCGTCGCGCTTGCGCCCGAACAGACGGAGGGGATGATCGACATCCGCGTGGCGGGGGTCACGGGGGGACGCGAAACCGCGCTGCTGGAAACGTGGTACCGCGGCGGCATCGAGTCGCTCCTCCCCGTCCCGCCCCTCGACCTGATGAAGAGGGTCACGATCTACACGTGTTTCTACATCACCGGCGGGCTGCATTCGTACCGCGACTTCTGGAGCGCGATCCGCCGGCACACCGATCCCGCGACGTTGGGCGCGGTGCTCGACTGGGGCTGCGGCTGCGGACGTCTCACCCGCCACTTCATCAGCTTCTCCGGCATCCCGCGCATCTGCGGCTGCGACATCGACGCGGGGGCGATCGCCTGGTGCGCGGAGAATCTCGCCCCGGCGCAGTTCGCGACCGTCCCGCTCCACCCGCCCGCCCCGTACGAGGACGACAGCTTCGACGCGGTGGTCGCCTATTCCGTCCTGACCCACCTGACAAAAGACGTGCAGTTGGAGTGGATCAAGGAGATGCGGCGGATACTGAAACCCGGCGGGCTCTTCCTGGCGAGCGTGCACGGCGAGTCGGCCGCCTTCGTGAGCTTCAACAAGGAAGCGCCGAATATCCTCGCGGACGGAATCTGCGACTCCTTCCATGGCGGACCGCAACTGGACGGCATCGCCCCCCCGGGCTACTACCGGGGGACGTTCCAAGCGAAGCGGTACACCCTTCGCGAGTATTCGCGGCTATTCGAGATCCTCGAATACAGGGAGCGGGGCGCGATCAACTTCCAGGATCTCGTGGTGATGCGCAAGCGCTGATATATCCGCGCGGGAGGGGGAGCGTCGCGCAGCTCAAGGACGGCGTTCGACCGATTCCTCGGCGAGATCGGGATACAGGCGCGCTCGACACGGGGAGGGAAGAAACGCGCGGGGCACCATCCTGTATCCGCAAAACCGGCACTCGCCGGCGCGAACCCGGCCCGCCCGCGCACAGGTTCGCAGCAGGGTACCCGCGGGGCAGGTCTTCTTCAGGACGAAGCCGACGCTGGTGAACCGGGACCCGCCCCACCCGTGCACACGGTCGATATGCGTATCCGGGTCGTTGAAGATTTCATCCACCGGCCGCGGGACGGCCCTTCGGTCAAGGAGGCGCAGGGAGGGATGGTGCGTGAGGAGCGCCCGGTACCAGTCGTCGCGCGGATAGAGGTCGACCGTGGCGATGAGCACCCCCCCCCAGTCGAGGACGCGCGCCATCTCGTCGATCGCCGCCAGCCGCGGCGCCATGATCTCGAGGTGCTCCAGGACGCTCACGCAGATCACGGCGTCGAAACTCCGATCCCGCCAGCTCATCGCGCGGATATCCTCGACCCGGTAATCGATGCCCACGCCGTGTCGGGCAGACATCTTCGCGTCTATACCCTCGGCTGATCCGGCCTCGGCAAAGATTTTATCCGATCCGCTGACGCGGCAGCCCCGCTGCGCACAGTAGACGCCGATCTCGCTCCTCCCGCATCCCGCGTCCAGAACCCGCAACCCGTTGCGCGGCTTCAGATTCTCGAGGACGAACGGATACTCCCACCCGCGCGTGGAATCCTCCGCCAGGCTCGCTCCCCATGCGCCCTCATCGAGATAGCGGCGGATCTCGCTTTTCCTGGCGTACCGGATCACCTTCTGCTCCCTCCGTCGGGGCGTGTGCGCGGGAATCGCGCCGGCTCACAGATCGACGACGAACGAACGGTTGCAGCGGTCCCTGATGAACGCGCAGGCGCGCTTCATCTCGTCGGGGGGGATGGAGAGGCCGATTTTTTTCGCCCGCTCGGCGAGGACGCTCGCGCGGTCCGACTGGAGCATCTCGTCGAGTATCTCGCCGTGCTCGCAGGGATGGTAGCAGGTGAGAGAGCACGGATTGAGCATCAGGGAGTAGAGGCTCCGGCACGCCGTGATCAGCTTCCCCACGGGGCCCGCCGCATCGTGCCGCGGTTTGAAGTAGGTGCTGTAGTACTCCTCCGGCTTGCAGTGCGTCCATTTCCCGTCCGGGAAGAGGAGCGCCACGAAGAACTGCCGCCAGCACCGGCTCCTGCTCCGCACCCCCTCGCGCGTCAGACCGCTGAAATCGCTCAGCCCCCGCAGCGTGATATTGATCTCCGGGAACTCCTTCTGCCATTCCGCGCTCTTCCGGAAAAACTCCCGCCACATCTCCGGGGTCTTGAGCACGGTCATCGGGCTGTCGTACGGGATGAGGGGTTTGACCTCCACGCTCATCTGGTAGGGGCTCTTCCTCTGTATCTCCGTCAGCCGGCGGAACAGCTCCGGGAGGTGCGGAAACGACTTGTCGGAGGCGGTCGGGACGATCATCACCCGCCGGAACCTGCTCCAGGAGGGGCGCGGGTGCGTCACGATCCGCTCGAGCGTGTCGAGGAGCAGGTCCCCGTCAACCCCCCGCTGCGCCTTGTTGATCTCCCCCACCCCGTCGAGGCTGAACGGGAGGATGTTGACGTACGGGAGCACCGCCATCAGGACGTCGTAGGGCCCCGTCCCGTTCGAGTTGAACTCCAGCGAAAGCCCTTCGCCGAGGCTTTCCCGAAGACGCCGCATCAGGTCCACGACACCCGGGACCAGCGTCGGCTCTCCGCCGGAGATGCAGATATGCTTGGGCTTCACCCGCAGGAGTTCCCCGAGCGCCTTCTCGTAGTCGGGTTTGCGTCTCCGCACCTCGTCGCTGTTGAAGCAGTAGACACAGCGCTGGTTGCAGTGGAAGGTGATGAGCCAGGTCACGCACCAGTGGAAGTTGGGGTAGGAACTCCTGTGCAGGCGGAGCAGCCGCTCCGTATTGATCATCAGCCCCATTGTCGCCCCTCCGAATCGCTACATCTATAAATAAAAAGTATAGCGCGATTCCGATTCCGGGGCAACAGGCCAATCGTCCAATCGGCGTGTTGATCATCGCGCCCGATGTTGGGCCGCCCACTATCCGCCCCACTATTCGTGTCCGCACTATTCGGTGCGGACGGGATGGGATTGATATATACTGTTTTTTCCGACGGCGCATTCCCTTTTCGGCGTACACAGGCGGAACCCGATGAATGTCGTTTTCGTTGCCTACGAGGACCTCCGGGGGGCGGGGGTCATCCACGCGTACAATTTCGCGTGCGAGATCGCCCGCATGGGCGACCGCGTCCTCTTCCTGATGCCGGGCCTGCGCGAGAGCGTGGGCGTGATGGATCGCGCGCCCGGGTTCGAGATCGGCATCCTGCGCTTCGATCATGCGATCCTGGTGCCGTCCCTCCGCGCCCGGATCGCCGCCTTCTCCCCCGATATCGTCCACGTCTGGACGCCGCGGAACATCCCGGCGCGGGCGGCGCTGGAAATCCGATTGCGCACCGGCGCGAGGATCGTCATCCACTACGAGGACGACGAGGAGTTCGTCTACAACCAGCAGTTCCCCCCCGATCCCCTCTTCCGAGCGCGCTACACGATCAAGACGCTCGGGTTTCCCCGCCCCGGGGAGCCCCACCCGCACCTTTGGTTCTGGAAGAACCCTCTCATCTCGGCTCTGGCGAACCGCGCGGCGGCGTCCTTCACGGCGCTCTCCCCCGCGTTGCGGGACTCGCTGGCCGCCCGCTGGTCCAAGAGGATCGACGTGCTCTACCCGGGGGTCGATCTCGACAAATTCCATCCCGGGGCCGCCCCCGCGCCGGTGCGCGAGCGGTTCGGTCTCTCGGGGCGGAAACTCGTCGTCTACTCCGGGTCCGTCGCCCTGTACCATGACTTCGATATCCTCCTGAGGGCCATCGCGATCGTTGTCCGCAAGGATCCGTCCGTCTGCCTGCTCCAGTTCGGGAGGTTCGCCTGGACCGAGGAGCGCACGCAGGCGCTCATCAATGAACTCGGCATCCGCGACCACGTCGTCCTCGGCGGCGAGGTCCCCCACAGGGAGATCCCCGCGCATCTTGCGGCCGCCGACGTCCTCGTCCATCCCGCCCGCTTCAACGATTTCAACACCTACCGCCTCCCCTCGAAGATCCCCGAGTATCTCGCGATGGGGAAGCCCGCCGTGATCTCCCAGGCGGGCATCGGCGCGGAGTTCAGGGACCGGGTCGAGGTCCTCAAGACCCGCACGGAGGACCCGGCGGAGCTTGCCGGAAAGATCACGGAGCTTTTGGGCGACGAGGCCTTGCGCGACGCCCTCGGGAAAGGCGCCCGCCTCGCGGCGGAGCGGCTCTTCAACCTCGAGGCGAACGCGCTTCAACTCCGTGGGATTTACCGATCCGTCTGCCCGGGAAAGAAGCCCGCCGCCCCCGCGCGCGGCGGACCGACGCGCTGAGGCCCCGCGCGGGTGGCGCTGCGGGGCGGCGGTTGTGCTACACTAGCGTCCGCAGATCGAGCGTCGCGGAATCGCAGCGCCTCCGGGAATGCGCCTATGAAGGTCGTGCACGTCTCTCATTTCTTCCCGCCCACGCACCACGCGGGGGCCGAGACATACGCCTACAACCTCGCCAGGGAGCTGGCGGGCCGGCACGAGGTCTCCGTCTATACACGAGACTTCCCGTCGCCCCGCGGGCCGCTTTCCGCCGCGGAGGGGTTGTTCGAGGGGATGCGCGTCCGGCGAATCCGATGTCCGCTGCCGGAGACGTTCATCCGCTCATTCATCAACGAGGAGATCCAGGCCGACTTCAGGGCCTTCCTCCTCGCAATCAGACCGGAGATCGTGCACTTCCACCACCACGTCTTCCTCTCCGTGTCGCTCATCGACGAGGCGACCTCCCTCGGGATCCCGTTCGTGATGAGCCTGCACGACTACTTCTACATCTGCCCGCAGATACAGATGTCAAGGCCGGGCCTGCGGATCTGCCCGGGCCCGCACGGGGGGATCAACTGCCTCTCCTGCGGACACGCGCTCATGAGGCGGTTCAGCACCTCGTGGGGCAAGGAGCCCGGGGACGAGGATTCCCACTCGTTCGCCGGACGCCTGATCAGGAAGGCGCTGCCGAAACACCTCGTCACCCGCATGAAGAACCGCTACCTCAGCGAGTACTACCCGCTGGGGGGGATCCAGCCGCGGAGGGCGCTCGCCGCGATGCGCCTCCGGTACGTCATCGGCCGCATCAACAGGGCCGAGGCCATCCTCGCGCACTCCCGGCACCAGCGGGAGAAGTACCTGGCGGAGGGGGTCGACGAGGAGAGGATCGCGTACGCCCCGTCCGGGATGAACCACGCGCCGTTCAAAGGTTTCTCGAAACAGCCCGGCGGCGGGAGGGTGCGCTTCTCCTACGTCGGCTCCATCGTCCCCCACAAGGGGCTCCACGTCCTCATACCGGCCTTCAACCGGCTCCCCCCCGATGCCGCGGAGCTCAACATCTTCGGTTTCACGGACCAGGTCCCCGAGTATACCGCGCACCTCCGCACGCTGGTGACGCATCCCCGCATACGGTTCCGCGGCGGATTCCCCCACACCGCCGTCGCCGAACCGTACCGCGAGACGGACGTGCTGGTCGTCCCCTCCCTCTGGCACGAGAACCGTCCCGTCGTGATCCAGGACGCGTTCCTCTCCAAGACGCCGGTGATCGCCTCGGCGGGCTGCGCGATCTCGGAATTCGTGCGGGACGGGGCGGACGGGTTCCTCTTCGAAATGGGCGACGTCGACCAACTCGAGCAGGCGCTGATGCGCTTCGTCGCCGAACCGGGGCTCGCCGCGCGGCTCGGCGGCAATGCGCCGCCGGTCCTGAGCATCGAGGAGGACGCGCGCCGAATCGAAAAGCTCTACGAGTCGAGCATCGCGGGGCGCCGGCCGGCGTACCTGCCCCGCTAACGGGGAGAGGATCCGCCCTCTGCGGGCGAAACGTCGCCCGCCGCCGCATCCCTGATGAAGGGAGACCCCTCGGGGAGGAGGCTCACCTCGTTGAACTGCACCCCGAGGTCGTGCCGCTGCGCCCCGAGGTCGGCGGGCAGATACCGGTCGAGGGAGAAGGAGACGAGGACCGCGTCGCCGGAGGGGATGCAGGGGATCCGCAGCGTTGTCCACTCCCCCCGCGGAATCGGGAAGGCGCCCAACCGCTCCCCGTCCATCGCGACGGTCAGCACCTGCGGCCCTCCGGGATCGAGCGGCTGGAACAGGTGAAGCTGGAGCACGTTCCCGGCGCCCTTCTCCGCCGCCAGGAAGCAATCCGCATCCCGCCCCATCCACCGCGCCTGCGGAAAAACGCGACAATCCAGCGGAAGCCATCCGTCCCCCAGCACGAGATCGTTCACACCGACAAGGATCCTCCGCGGGAGCCGCTCCCCCTCCGCCGGCCTCCGGTAGTCCCATTTCGGGTAGGGCAGAGCGGCCGGGTGAACGGCCGGCAGACAGCGCGCGTACAGTCCCCGGGCGACCGAGGCGGGGAAACGGAACCTGAATCGAAGGGCCCTCGGCAGCAGCCGGAGCGCCGACAGAAAGGCCCGCAGGCGGGCGGCGAGCGACCGCCAGTCGCCCCTCCGAGCCTCCGCCGCCGCCTCCCTCCGCTGTTCTCGAATGAGATCGGGCACAACCCGCCGCGCCAGTTCATCCGCGGGAAAGTACCGCGCCATCATCAGGAGCCGGTTGCGGAGGGTCAGGTACCTCTTGCGGGGCGATCCTTCCACCCACGATGCGGAGTGCTTGTGGTAGACCACGGCGTCCGGGGCCGTGACGACCCTCCAGCCCGCCGCGCGGAGCCTGAACGACAGATCGACGTCCTCGTAGTAGGCCCTGAACGTCGCATCGAAGAGCCCCACCCTCCTTAACGCAGCCGCCCTGAGGAGGCACGCCCCCCCGGTGAAGGCGGGGACCTCCTCGCTCCGGGCGTAGCGCCCGGAGAAGAGCTCCCCCTGGCCCCTGTCGAGGCCGTAGGCGAAACGATCGAGCGCCACCCCGATGCCGTTGATCATCCTCCTGTTGGCGTGGAACATGAGGCGCGGCGCAACCGCCCCGATATCCGGCGACGCCGCGATCGTTCGCATCATCTCGGAAAGCCACCGCCGATCGACCGCCGTGTCGTCGTTCAGGAGGGCGATGAACTCGGCCCCTTCGTCCAGCGCGCGGCGCATGGCCGCGTTCATCCCGCCCGCGAACAAAAGGTTTTTGGGGTTGCGCACGACGGTCACGCCGGGGAAACGCGCGCGCACGTACTCGACGCTCCCGTCGGAGGAGGCGTTGTCCATCAGCATCAGACGGCGGGCGCCGTAGTCGAGCCGCTCCAGCGACTCGAAGCACTCCCCGAGGTTGCGGAGGCCGTTGTAATTCGACACGATGACGGTCACCGCCGGTTCTGTCGTCATCGGATCACCGCCGCCCGCCGGGGCCGAGCCCCTCGAACAGCCCCCTCACCTTCGCGTACCGCATCTCCCAGGTGCACTCGGCGAGCGTCTTGGCGCGCCCCCGCTCCCCCATCCGGCGCGCGAGGGCCGGATCCCCGAGCAGCTTCAGCAGGCACTCGCCCAGCATATGCGAGTCGCCGAACGGCACGAGGAACCCGTCTTCCCCGTCCGCGACCACGTGCGGGATACCTCCGGCATACGCGCCGACGACGGGCCTGCGGGCCAGCCACGCCTCCAGGAACACAATCCCATAGCTGTCGGCCCGGGAAGGGAGCACGAGCGCGTCGCATGCATCCAGGAGATCGGCCTTCTCCGCGTCGTCGGCGGACCCCAGGGGTATGCACGACTCCCTCGCGGCGGCCGGCTGCGCCGAGTAGTAGTTCGTGAATTCGACGGCAGGATGCCCGATCATCGCAAGCCGCACCCGGTGTCCCCGCCGGCGCAGTCCCGCCACCGCGTCGAACGCGTGGAACGCCCCCTTGTCGTAGACAAGGAGGCCGATGTAGGCGATGATCCTCTCCCCGGCGCTCACGTCGTGGCGCTCCCTGAACCGCGCGCCGTTCCCCCCCCGCAGATCCTCCGGATTGACCCCGGCGCCGACGACGGCGAGCCGCGCGGGATCGACGCCCCGCGCCGCGAGGAGGTCGCGCTCGGCGGGCGATTGGACAATCACGAGCGCGCTCCGTCTCATTAATTCGATCTGGCGCGGGCGGGTGTGCATCTCGGTCTGGACGTCGCCGCGCGGGGTCCCGGTATGCGCGAAGGGGATCATCACGAACGGCCTCCGCCGGAGACGTGCGGCCAGGTAGGCGGGATAGATCAACGAATAGAACGGACTCGGCGCGGCGGTGACGACATCGTAGCGCCCCGCTCGGAGGAGAAGATCCCGCCACATCCCCGGGAGGATCGCCGAGGGGGATCGCACGCAGAACCTCGCGGGGTTCGACGGGATCCGTCCCAACGCCCGGCGGACCAGCCCCCGCGGCGACGGGTGGCGCACCGCGTAACGCCGGACCTCGACCCCGGCGACCTCGTACCTGCGGGGCTCGAAATGCTTCCGGTCGGGGCGAAAAAGGTACTCAAGGTCCCAGGCGTTCGTGGTGAAAACGGTGACCCGGTGGCCGTCCCGCACGAAGCGGTCGGAGAGTTCCTTGACGTAGTTCGGGGCTCCTCCCCGGTACGGCCAGTATTGGTTCACAACGCTGAGGATACGCACGGGGACGGTGGCCTCCCGCAACGGTATCGCTGCGGCCCGGGCCGCGGCGGCGTTCCCGGCCCTGCGCCCAACCGGCCGGAGATGCCACGCCCCCGGGGAGATATCCTCCTCCGGCCCCCACCGAGGTGTCGTTGCCGGGGGGGGTGCCATCCGGACGCAACGGCGCGAAGCATGGTCATCGACGGACATACTATAACAAAGATGGCCCGGCCGCAGATACCCCGCGGACCGGAACGGCGGGGCGAGCCCGGCGAGAAAAGGCCTGGGGGGGAAGCGGCGAGAGGTGGTATCATTGCGCGCAGGATCATGGAAACCACCTCCCGCGTCGGACGCCTATGAAGACCCTCATCACCAACCCGCCGTGGCTCACCCCCGGCAGGATCGGTTTTCGTTCCAACGTCCGATGGCCGTTCACCGTCAGTCGAAAGACATGGCGCGAGAAGGGCCGCTGCAGCTACCATTTCCCGATCTACCAGGCTTACACGGCCGCCCTCCTCATGAAGCACGGCATGGATGTCGGCGTGATCGACTGCAGCGTGGACGCGCTCGATGCGGAGGCCTACTGCGCGCGGGTCGAGGAGGCCGCGCCGGGCCTTGTCGTCATCGAAACGGCGACCGCGTCATTCGCCCAGGATATCGTTACCATCCGCATGGTGAAGGAGCGGACCGGCGCACCGGTTGCGCTCGTGGGGCCGCACGCGACAATCTTCCACGAATCGATCCTGCGGGAGCACCCGTTCGTGGATTACGTCGTGCGCGGCGAATATGAGCTGACGGTGCTCGAGCTCGTCCGCGCTCTCGAGGACGGCCGTGACGCGCGCGGCGTCGCCGGCCTCACCCGGCGCGACGGGAACATTGTGCGGGTGCATCCTCCCCGCCCCTTCATCGAGGACCTCGACGCCCTCCCCTTTCCCGCCCGCGACCTCTACCCGTGGGACCATTATCACGAGCCGAACTACCTGGCCCTCCCCTGGATCACCCTCATCTCCAGCAGGGGGTGCCCGTTCCGGTGCATCTACTGCCTCTGGCCCCAGACGATGTACGGGCACCGGTATCGGACGCGCAGCCCCCGCAACGTCGTGGACGAAATCGAGGAGTGCGTGAAGAGGTACCGCCCCGGGGAGTTCTTCTTCGACGACGACACCTTCGCCCTCTCGAAACGGCACGTCCTCGGCATCTGCGAGGGGATCGTCGGCCGGGGCCTCGACATCCTCTGGTCCTGCATGGGGAGGGTGGACACGGTGGACCGGGAGATGCTCGAGGCGATGCGCCGCGCGGGGTGCCGCAAGATCAAGTTCGGCGTCGAGACCGGATCGAGGGCGATCATGAAGACGATCAAGAAGGGGATCGACCTCGACCTGGTTGCGGACCGGTTCCGGCTCGCCAAGGAGTGCGGCCTCGAGGTCCACGGCACGTTCATGATCGGGCTCCCCGGTGAAACACGGGAAACGATCCGCGAAACGATCGACCTCGCCAGACGCCTCCCCAACGACTCGCTCCAGTTCAGCATCGCCACCCCGTTCCCCGGCACCGAGTTTTACACCCTGTGCGAGAAGAACGGCTTTCTCGTGACAAACGACTGGGCGAATTTCGACGGCAAATTCGGCGCCGTGATGAGCTACCCCGATCTCTCGAAGGACGAGATGGAGGAGATGCTGTTCTTCGCCCTCCAGACCTGCCAACCGCAGTATGGGAAGGCGGGGAGGACGCTCGCCGGAAAGCTGCTGCACGAGGCGCGCACCTCGGGCGTCGGGGCCGCCCTCGCGCACGGCGCGCGTTACCTGTTGAAGCAGGCGGGGATCTCACGGGCCTCGGGCGGCGGGATCACACTCTCGGGCCCCCTCAGGATGGGGCTTGGGTGGTATCCGGGAGGTACCGAGATCGGCAAGGAGGCGTACCTCACCGTCGAGCCGGGGACGGAGCGGGGGGGGCGCACCCTCGCCATGACCGCGAAAGCGGCGAAAGGAGCCGCCCCCTATCCGACACTCGAACTGAGCGCCGGGGGGGAACCGCTCGGATCGCTCGCGCTCTCTTCGGAATGGAGGACCGTCCGCGTCGCGCTTCCGGAGACGCGCCTCCCCCTCGAGATCAAAATCAGGGCCGATCGGACAACCAGGATCCCCCGGCCGGGGAAGCTCCCGAAATTCGTCGGCGCCACGGTTAGGGAACTCGCCGTCACGCGGTCGACGCCGAGATGAGCCCTCCCGCGAAGGCCCCCAACCTCGTTTCGCCGGACAACCGCGGCATCGGGTTCGCCGCGGAACGGGGCGTCAGATGAGAATGCTCTATCTTTGCCATCAGTACTGGCCGGCCCTTTGCGGTTCGGGGATCTTCTTCCAGGAGATGGCGGAGCGCCTCGCAAAGGAGGGGCACAGCGTCTCCGTCTTCACGACGGACGCCCTTCATTTCGAGAGGTTTGTGCGCCGGGACGGCGCGAGGGTCGTCGTACGCAGGGAGACGCGCGGCGGCGTCTCGATACGGCGGTTCCCCCTTCGCCACATCCCCAACTACGACCGCCTCCGGTGGCGCCTCAAACGCCTTCCGTTCCCGGCCGCCCCGCACCTCTTCGGCACCGGTTTCCTGCCCGGGATGGCGCGCGAAGGGCTGAGACACCACCGGGTGGATGCGGTGCACGCGGGCCTCGTGCCCTACGGGATGCTCCTCTACCTCGCGTGGAGGATCGCGCGGAGAGAAGGGGTTCCGCTGATCTACAGCCCGTTCGTCCATACGGGGGAACCGCACGACGAACGGGTGCTCAGGATCCACACCGATCCCGCCCAGATGAAACTCCTCGCCGAGGCGGATGCCGTCATCGCCCAGACCTCCATCGAGGCGGAGGCGCTGCGGCGGGCGGGCGTCCCCGCCGATACAATCAGGATCGTGGGAATGGGCGTCGACGCGGTCGGCCTGCGCGGAGGTGACGGGGAGCGGTTCAGAAGGGCGCACGGCCTGCGGGGAACCGTCCTCTTCTCCGTAGGCCCCAAGGCGCGGGACAAGGGCGCTGAGCAGACGGTGCGGGCCTTCGAGCGTCTCCTCGCCGACGGCCGCGACGTCTCACTCGTTCTCGCGGGGCCCACCTATGACTCCTTCAGATCGTTTCACGCGTCGCTCCCGCCGGCTGTCGGCGGACGCATCGCCATGCTCGAACGCGTCGAGGGCGAGGAGAAGCGGGATCTCTTCGCCGCGGGAGATATCTACGTGATGCCGTCGCGGAACGAGTCGTTCGGAATGGTCTACCTCGAAGCGTGGGCATGCGGCGTTCCGGTCATCGGCTGCGCGGCGGGAGGGGTGCCGGCGGTCGTGGAGGACGGGGCGGACGGGTTCCTCGTCCCGTTCGGCGACGTGGATCTCCTCGCCGACAGGATACGGCTCCTGCTCGACGCCCCGGAGAGACGCCGGGAGATGGGGAGACGGGGACGGGACAAGGTGGCGTCGCGATACACCTGGGAGATTCAATACGGCAAGGTGAAGCGGCTGTACGCCTCGCTGGGCCTGTTGGCGGGATGAGAACGGCGTCCTCGATCTCCATTCACCTGATGTGATGAGCAAGGGAGGGCGCCTTCGGCCCCCGCCTCTTCCGTATCCGGACCGCGGCCGCCGGCCTCCGATCCGGTCAGGCCTTCCCGAGGCGGTTCTTCAGTGCGGACTTCGCGCGCCCCAGGAAAGGGATGCGCCGGAGGGTGCGCCGAAGGGGGAGAAACAAGAGCTCCCGGACCATGCGCAACTCGGCCGGCGGGTCGGGTTTTCTCCACCCGCGCGCGGAACAGGCGATGCAGGCCGCCGGCGGCGTCCCGGCGATAAGTCTCCTCCGCAACTCCCTGAACCGCTCCCCGTTCCATATCTCCTTGAAACTCTGCGTTCGGAGACTGCCCATCGAATCGAACATCGCGCAGCATGGGATGACATCCCCTCCCGCGGTCACCACGGCCATCTTCCACGGGAGGAAGCAGTCCTTGAGGGCGTAGGTGCGCGGCGCGCCACGGAGATCCTTGAACGTCTCCATCTCCTGCGGGGCCTCGAACTGGTCGGGCGGGATCAGGGAGAACTCCACGCCGACCTCCCCGGCGACCGTGCGCGCGGCGTCGCTCCATTTCCTTCCCATCTCCCGATGGCGCCAGGCGACCGACTGGCCCTCCATCCCGCGGTACTCCGCCATCTGCTGGAGACCGACACGGGACACCCCGAGATCCCCCGCCAACCGGACCAGCTCCGGGAGCTCCTCGATCGTGTCCCGCATCCCGAGCGCCATGAACTCGATCCTCGGCGCGGAGCGCCCCTGCCTCTTCTTCTCCTCCCCGATACGCCGCACGGCGGCGACGAGCGTGGAGAGCTCCCCCCTCCGGCGTATCCTTCGGTAGGTTTCGGGCCGCGCCGCGTCGACGGAGACGGTGAGGAGGTCCAGCCCCAGCCGGACGATCTCCCGAGCGGTCTCTCCGTCGATGAGGGTGCCGTTGCTGATCGTGCGGACGAATATCCCGTGCGTCTTCAGCACCGCGAGCATCTCGAGATACAGGTCGGGCTTGATGAACGCCTCTCCCCATATCCCGCTCAGGTCCACATACTCGACGAAGGGGAGCACGGATTTCAGCGCGGAGAAGATCCCCATGGGCATAAGGCGATCGGGGACGACGTTTGTCGCACCGATCGTCTTTGCGCACATCACGCACCGCAGGTTGCAGTGCGACGATATCTCGAGCTGCAGCAGCGTCGGGAGAGGGGCGAAGCCGGAGCGGAGGTAGCGCAGCACCAACGGGCGGAGCATCCACGCCCCGATTGTACCCGCCGCGCCCGCCGCCGTTCGTCCCTGTTCCGCCATGGCCTCGCCTGTCCCCCCGCCTTTGACCGGCGCCACTATATACAGGCGTCGCAGCCATGTAAAGCGTTTTGGCCGCGTGCACGCGCGGCCCCGCGTATCCCCGGGTAATTTTCCCCGCCCCGCTCCTCCGTTCCGGGAATCGGGATCCCCTTCCAGGCGGCATAACAGCAGCGCCTCTTCGCCCCCCTTCCTTTGCACGCGCGCCCGGGGCGACTCCTTTGCTATACTGGACCCGCGCCGCGCGAGGGATGCGGCGGGGGGCTCCCGGAGACCGATGCAACCGCTTGTCTACGTCATCGTCATCAACTGGAACGGAAAAGAACACCTTCACTCCTGCCTCGGCTCCCTCGCCCGTCTTGCCTACCCGAATCTGCGCACCGTGTTGGTGGACAACGGTTCCTCGGACGGAAGCGCGGGGTACGTCCGGACCCACTTCCCGGCGGTGACGGTCCTGGAGAATCGGCGCAACGTCGGCTTCGCCGCGGGTAACAACCGGGGGATGGCGTACGCGCTGGAGCGGGGGGCAGACTTCATCGCCCTCCTCAACAACGACATGGAGGTCGACCCGGGTTGGCTCTCGGCGCTCGTCGAGGCCGCCGCGGCCGACCCATCCGTAGGGGTGTGCGCGCCCAAGCTCCTCTACTTCGACCGCCGCGACATCATCCAGGGGATCGGCGTATGCCTCAACAGGATCGGTCTTGCATGGGACTACCTGAACGGGCGCTACGACCTCCCCGGCCTCTCCATTGCCTCCGAGGTGATCGCGGCCTGCGGCGGAGCGTTCTTCGTGCGGGCGGCGGCGCTCCGCGCGGCGGGTCTCTTCGACCCGGCCTACTTCATCTACCTCGAGGACGTGGAACTCAGTCTGCGGATCAGGGCGCACGGGTACCGCATCGTCACGGTGCCCGCGGCGCGCGCCTACCACAAGGCATCCGCCACGATGCGGGAGAACTCCCCTCGCAAGAACTACCTTACGCTGCGAAACAGGATCCTCTTGATGCTGAAATGCTTTCCGGCGCCGATGCTGCCCCGCGCCCTCGCAGGCACCCTGCGCCGGGAATGGGGGGTCGCCCAAGACCACTACTGGAGGGGGCAGCCACGACTGATCGCCACGCAGGCGCACGCCGTCCTCGCCGCCCTCACCCGTCTCCCCCGCCTGTTCGCGGCGAGGAGGAGGATGCCCCCCCTGACGCACGAGCGCGTCTGGCGGCTCCTGAGCCCGGGGGTGAAGCCCGCCCGCATCCGCCTCCCTCTTCCTCCCGCGGAAGGATGGGACCGCCCGGACGCACCGGGGATCGGCCTCGCCTCGCCGGGCGCGCGCCCCGGGCCCGGCTGGTACCTGATGCACGACGAGGCCGATCGTGACTGCCGCCGCTTCGCCCGCACGGCCACGGTCGCGCTGAAGGCGCCGGCGGGGTCAGCCCTGTCGCTGCGGATCACCGTCGGCAACGACCATTACACCGCGAAACCGGTCGGCCTGCGGGTGAAGGCCAACGGCCGCGAGCTTGGGCGCGTCGTGCCGAAGGCGGGCTGGAGCGAGCATTCGTTTCCGCTGGAAGGCGCCGGGCCCGGCCCCGTCACCGTGACGCTGGAGGCGGACGACCTTTACAGCGCCGATCTGACCGGCGAACCCACGGACCTGAGCTTCAAGGTGCGCACGATCGCGCTCGAGGCGGCCCCACGGTGAGGATCCTGCACCTCGTCCAGCAGTACTGGCCGTTCCACTGCGGCTCCGCCAGATACTTCCAGCTCCTCTCCGAGCATCTGGCCGCGAGGGGCCACGAGGTCCGCGTCTTCACCACCGACGCCCTCGAGAACGACTACTTCGAGGATCCGACGAAGAGGCGCGCGAGGCGCAACGTCGAGCTCCACCGCGGCGTTACGATCCGCCGTTTCCGCACCCGTCACCTGCCGAAGAAGGCGCGGAATCGCCTCCACGACCTGACCCCGTTCCGGTGGACGAAACACCTGTTCTACCTCCCGGTGGTCCCCGGCCTCCTGCGGACCTCCCTCCGCAGACACGACGTGGATCTCGTCCACGCAGGCGTGCTCCCGTACGGCATCCTCCTGTACGCGGCACGCGGGATCGCCCGGCGGAGCCGCGCCCCTCTCGTGATCACCCCGTGCCTGCACACCGGGGAACCCGGCGACGATTTCATCCTGCGGGTCCACTCAGATCCGTACCAGATCGAGATCCTGCGCCGCGCCGACCTCGTCCTCGCGCTCACCGAAGGGGAGAAGCGCGCCCTTATCTCCCTCGGCGTCCCCGCCGCGCGCGTCGAGGTGATCGGGTTCGGGATATCGCCCCGGGAGATCGCCGGCGGGCGCGCAGACCGTTTCAGGCAAATGCACAATGTCGCCGGCCCCCTCGTGGTCTTCCTGGGCACGCGCTGCTACGACAAGGGGACGGTGCACCTGGTCCAGGCCTCGGAGCTGCTCTGGCGGAAGGGGAGGGAGTTCACCCTCGTCCTCGCCGGCGCCTCGGCCAACAGGGATTTCACCGACTTCTACGCTCGCGTTCCCGACGAAACGAAGAGCCGGATCATTGTGCGACACGATATCCCCGAGGAGGAGAAGCGCGATCTTCTCGACGCGGCGACGGTGTTTGCGATGCCCTCCCGCAACGACGCCTTCGGCATCGTCTTCCTCGAGGCGTGGGCCTACCGTACGCCGGTGATCGGCGCGTGGGCGAGCGGGACCCCGGACGTCATCTCCGACGGCCGGGATGGCCTCCTGGTGCCGTTCGGCGACACGGAGGCGCTCGCCGGAAAGATCGCGCTCCTCCTCGATGACCCGGCTCTCGCCGCCCGCCTCGGCGATGCCGGGCACGCCGCCTTCATGACCCGTTTCACCTCCGATCGCAAGTTCGCGGCGATAGAGCGCGCCTACGAGCGGCTCGTCTCGAAGCGGCGGTGAGCGCCCCCTCGGTCTCGAGGCGCGGCCAAGAGGCAAAATAGTTGTCGCCGGCTTGCGCCCTGTGCTATAGTGACGATATGCGTGAACTGCTGAAGGAGTTATGGCTGTTCCTCAAGGAGACCAAGATGTGGTGGATCGCGCCGATCCTTATCGTCCTGGTTCTTCTGAGCATCCTCGTCTTCGTGACGGAGGGGTCGGCGGTCCTGCCGTTCATCTACACCCTGTTCTGATCGCCCCGGGGCATCTCCGTTGAACCTGAGACTGAAGATCGTCGTTGCATTCCTGTCCACGGTGGCCGCCCTCTCCCTCCTCGTCTGGCAACGGAGGCGATTCCCCGAGCCGATCGAGCGGGCCCTCGACGCGGTCAGGAGATGGTGGCTCCGCGTCGCAACGCGGATCGGACACGCCCAGACCGTCGTCATCCTCACGCTGGTCTACTTCACGGTCGTCGCCGTGACCGCGGTCATCGCGCGGCTGGCGGGGCGGGACTTCCTCCGGTTGCGCGCGCCGGGCGCGTGGCGCCCGCGCCGCCGCACCCGCGACACGATCGAAACCCTGCGGAGGCAGTTCTAGACGGCGCCGGCCGGACTGCAGATCCATGAAGATACTCGGCATATCCTGCTTCTACCACGACTCCGCGGCGGCCCTCTGTCTGGACGGAAGGATCGTCGCGGCGGTGGAGGAGGAGTGATTCAGCAGGAAGAAGCACGACTCGGGCTTCCCGAAGCAGGCGATCGATTTCTGCCTGAAATTCGGCGGCGTGAGGATGGCCGACCTCGACTACGTCGTCTTCTACGAGAAGCCGTTCGTCAAGATGGAGCGGCTCATCCTCTCCTACCTCGCCACCTGGCCGCGCTCCTACCGGTCGTTTGTCACGGCGATGCCGATATGGCTCAGGGAGAAGATGCATATCCCGTCGGTGATCAGGAAGGAGACCGGCTACGAGGGGGAGATCCTCTACACCGACCACCACCTCTCCCACGCGGCGTCCTGTTTCCTCTGCTCCCCGTTCGAGGAGGCGGCGATCTTTACGATCGACGGCGTCGGCGAGTGGAACACCGCCTCGTACGGCATCGGGCGGGGCAACCGGGTCGAACTCACGCACGAGATCAACTTCCCCCACTCCCTCGGCCTCCTCTACAGCGCCTTCACCGGCTACCTCGGCTTCCGGGTCAACGACGGGGAGTACAAGGTGATGGGGATGGCGCCGTACGGGACCCCCCGTTACGCGGACAAGATCCGCGAGCTCGTCGAGATCAACGACGACGGGAGTTTCCGGCTGGACATGGACTACTTCGCCTACCATTACAAGCTCCGGAACCTCACCCGGAAGTTCATCGATCTGTTCGGCCCGCCGCGCCCGCCCGAGTCGGTCTTCTACACCGAGCGCCTCTTCCCGGCAAAAGACCTGCCCGGGTGGGACGACGGCTGGGCGCGGGAGTGCCAGCGCTTCGCCGACATCGCCCACAGCATCCAGGAGGTCACCGAGGAGGCGATGCTGAAGACGGCCGAGTTCCTCCACCGCGAGACGGGGATGGACCGTCTCTGCATGGCGGGGGGGGTGGCCCTCAACTGCGTCGCCAACGGCGAGGTCCTCCGGAGGACGCCGTTCAAGGATATCTGGATCCAGCCCGGCGCGGGAGACTCCGGCGCGGCGATCGGCGCCGCCCTCTACGTCTACAACACGGTCCTCGGCAATCCGCGGAACTGGGTGATGGATCAGGCGTACCTGGGGCCGTCGTTCAGCGAGGCGTCGATCAGGGACTGGCTCGACAAACAGGGGATCCCCTACACGGAGTATTCCGCCGAGGAGCTTCCGCGCGTCGTCGCCGGCCTCATCGCGGAGAAGAACGTCGTCGGCCTTTTCAACGGCAGGATGGAGTTCGGCCCCCGGGCTCTCGGGGCGCGCTCGATCCTCGCCGACCCGCGCACGGCCGAGATGAAGGACATCCTGAACGAGAAGATCAAGCACCGCGAGCAGTTCAGGCCGTTCGCCCCGGCGGTGCTCGTCGAGAAGGCGGGCGACTACTTCGACCTCGGCTGCACGGACGCCCCGTATATGCTGATCGTGGGGGAGGTCAGGCCGGACAAGCGGTCGGTCATCCCCGCGGTCACGCACGCCGACCACACCGCCCGCCCCCAGACGGTGCGGCGCGATTCCAATCCCCGCTACTACGACATCATCGCGGAGTTCGGGAAGCTCACCGGCGTCCCTGTCATCATCAACACATCCTTCAACGTCCGCGGCGAGCCGATCGTCCTCACGCCCGACCAGGCGTACCGCTGCTTCGCCACGACCGACATGGACTATTTGGTGCTGGAGCGCTGCGTCGTGGCCAAGAAGGAGATCCGCCCCGACCAGATCCCCCCCCCGCCCGAGTGGCTCCTGCTCGACAGGTAAGCATCGCACATCGGTGAGCGACGTCATGGGTCACGCAGCATCTCCGCGACACGCCTCCACCCCGCGCGCGAGGACAGCCGCTGTCCTCCTCGGCATCTGCCTCTCGTTGCTCCTTCTTTAGATCAAACTGCGCGCAGCAGGGCGTGTCTTTCTCCACCTCCAGGACCGCCGCAATAGGGCCTCGCTCACCCAGAAGGGCGAATTCCGGATCATCTGCCTTGGAGAATCCACCACGGCCCTGGGGGGCGAAAACTCCTATCCCCTTCAACTTGAAGAGATTCTCAACAACGCGGGTCTGAGCGTGAAGATCAGCGTGATCAACAAGGGAGTCCCCTGCGTCCAAACCTCGTACATACTTGAGCACCTGGAGGCCAACCTCCGCAGTTGCGCCCCCCACATGGTCATGGCGATGATGGGCATCAACGACAGTAGGGATCTTCAACCGTACGACGATATCTCTGTCGGCGGTTCAAAACCGCGCATCGCGAGTCTCAGAGTCCATACATGCGCCCGTCTGTTGTGGGAAAACATTCGAATCGAGGCGGAAAGACTCACGGCGGGGGACGATGCGTCATGTTTTGAGAGGGGACGTTTGCTCAGGGGGGGCAAATCCGCTTCCGTGAAGCCGAACGGATGTTCGCGCTGGCACTCGAAAAAACCCCACCAACGCCGACGCCTGGTTCGAGCTTGGATCCCTGCGTCTCAAGATGGGGAAATGGGACCCGGGGAGGAAGGACCTCGAAAAGGCCATTGCGCTCGCGCCGGTCGTCGTCGCTGAAATCGAGCGGCATATGCCTGCACTTGCTCACCTTCGGCGCCCGGGCGCGGATCTTGCCCTCCTCGTCGATGATGGCGCGGCAGTCCCCGAGCGGCGTGGCGTCCAGGGCGAAGACCGGCCATCGGTATTTCACCGGGAACATGCCGCTCAGATGATCCTGCACCAGCCGGGCCCCGTTCCGCGAGCCGGCACAGGATCGCCGCCAACTGTTTTCTCACGAGGCGGCCTCCACCTCTTTGCGCGCTTGCGCGTACAGCTCCGCGCGGGAGAGGATGTCTTCCAGGTGGAGGGCCGCATACAGGGCGAGCTCCGCGTGCCTTTCGGGAGTATGAACCGGTCCCGGGAGGGGTCGTCGGTGCCCGGCAGCCGCATCGTTTCCCCGAAGAGGACCGCGGCGATCTCCGCGATCGAAAGCGCCGACCCGATATGCCCCACGCGGGCGCGCATCGACTCCTCGAGAACGAGGGTGCGCACCGCGCGGGGGGGGTGACCGGGCCGTTCATGCCCAGGATATAGACGACGGGGCCCGGGGGGCGTCAAACGCCCCCCTCTCAGGGTGGCGGCCAACAGGAGGGAAACCGGCCGCACAAGAGATACCCTCGCTACCCCACCCGCCGGTTCATCGGGCCCTTCGCCCCTCGACCGCGCCGCCAACGGCGCCGACGTCACGGGCGCCTGTGTCGCTCCGCCGCACGGTGCGTGGAACGGAATCCCGGCATATGCTCTTCCATCCACCGGGCGATCGCCTCCCCGACGACCCTGTGCCCCCGCGGACTCGGATGCGTGTCGTTGCAGTAGTAGAGGAGCGGGAGCGACCCGGAGGCCTTCTCGAGGACGGGACATAGATCGATGTACGGGATGCCATTCCTGGCGGCGAATTCCCCGAACATCCTTCTCTTCTCGACCATCTCCCGTTCCACCTTCCCGAGGATATCCTCGCCGAGATCCCGGACGAGCGCCTGGAACAGTCGTTCTGTTTTCTCCCTCCCCGCGGAGTGCAGCATGTGCGGCAGGTAGACGCGGTCCTTCGACGGCATGAAGCAGACGACATACGCGATCCCCCGCTTCCTGCACTCGTCCCGCGCCGTCAGGAATTCACGCTGTGCGATCTCCCATCCCTCCCGGGGCCACTCGGTGCGGATGCTGCTTGCGAGCATGCGAAGGGAGTGGGGGCACAGCGCGATACGCACCCCGGGGCCCAGCGACGGGAGTTCGATGTCGTTCAGCGCCGCCGCGACGGAATTCCGCTCGGCGCCGCCGGATGCCCCCTCGCCCCCCCCGTCGCCGCTCGATTCGCGAGAAACGTATCCGGGCAATGGACGCACAGGATCCCGGGGGATCAGCTTCAGCACGCGCAGCTCGTCGAGGGGAGTGTATGAGAACCCCATCGGGGCCGGAAGATACACCTGGCCCCAGAGGATGCTTCCGTCGCAGAGCCCGCCGCGGCGGAACTTCTCGAAGGCGATGTTCTCGGACAGGTCGTTGGCCTCGTAGAGGATATGCACAACCAGCCGGGGATCCCTGCGGAAGCCGTATCGCTCCAGGATGATCCTCTGCTGCGTCGTCCCCGTTCCCGAGAGGCCGAGATTCGCGCACGGCGTGCCGGTCGACTCCTGCACCACGTCGCACAGCGGCACCGCCGCATTCGAGGCCTCGATGAACGAATCCCCCAGGAACACGATATCCGGCGGCCCGCCGCCGCCCGCCGCGACGCGGAACCCCTCGGCGTCCCAGTCTGCGGCGATCCGCTGCGGCGGCGTACACCCCTTGAGTCCCGTCAGCCCGAGATGGAACAGATCGCCGTCGGAGAAGACATAGTCCATCCTGAAGTGCGGCACCCGGGTGAACCCGAGCTCCGCGTCGTATCTGTTGCTGTTGTTCATCCGCATATGCCGCCGGCGCTGCAGTGGGTGGCTTCTGATCCGCTGTTGGACGGAGTTCGGGCATCGCGAGGGGACCAGCCGCATGAACGCCTCGACCGCGCCACCCACAAAGAGCGCCATCATTCCGAGCAGCACAAGCCCGAAGACGAACCTCCTTCCGCGCGAAGAGACAGACGCCGGCGCCGCCCGCGGCCGCAAACCACACAGGGCGGCGACATACAGGATGGCCAGTCCGGCGGCCATCGGGATCAGCGGGACGGGGACAATGCGAAGATTCCGCAACACAATCCCCTCGGGCGCGTGGAACGAGAGGGCGATCCTCCTGGAGAAGAACGAGAGGGGGATGCAGACCTCCTGCCCCCCCTTCACGCCACGGCAGGAGAATAGGACCCGCGGGTCTCCGTCCTCCGGTGAGCGCGCCTCCACGCGAAGCGAAGCTCTTTGCGCCCCGACGGGAACGGCGGAAAACGAGACGTGGAACTGGTACCAGGGGGGAAATGGAAAAACGAGCGGGAAGACGAGCGAACTCCCCGGCGGGATGACGCACTGCGTGTACTCGGTCAAATCCCCCCGCACGATGGTCGTCGTGCGGGGGCCCTGCGCGTCCGCCGCGGGGGCGGGCTCAAGAACGCCATCCTCGAGCTTCAAGAACTCGACCGGAAGCAGCAGGAAGAGCAGGAGCGATAGCGCGATCAGTCCTGCGGCGGCACATAACAGCCCTCTCCGCATATCGTTCCCTTTCAGAACGGCTCTTCCGCAACGCGTCATTATACACCTCGCCCCCCCTCCTGCAACCCCCCCCGCCATCCCCCAACATCCGATGCACGAACGGCACATTCCCCCCTCCCGCCGCTCCCCGTGCCGGCTGCGCGGGACATTTCCCGGTTTTCAGTGGTCAACCGATGGGACAGGTTGAATCGCAACGGGATGCCGGAATCCACAACTGGAATCCCCCCGTGCAGGAGAATGATTTCATCCCGTCATCCGTCCGGATTCCAGCGTTCGCCGGAATGACCCGATGAAGCGATCCTTCCGCGGGCAATGGCCTGCAATCGACACACCGGGGAAAGTGCCCCGGCTGCGCCCTTGACGCCCGGAGCCGATCATACTAAAATGGCTATACAGTTTCGGCGAGGGGAGGGAACCGTGGTAGGCCGTGCGGGCAGGGTGCTGAAATGGATCGGGCTGGCCGTGCTCGTCGCGGCGCTCGCCGGGAGCGTCCTCTTGAACGCCGGGCTGCTCGTCCTCCTGGTGGGCGAGAAGGCCTCCTCCGACGACGAGACGCTCAGGTTCCGCGAGCTGACCGTCGAGGGGAAGGGGGACCGGAAGGTGGCGCTCATTTCGCTCGCCGGCGTGATCGGGCGGGGCTACGGAGACCCGCTCATCGGCGGCAGGAACACGGTCCCCGCCGTCATCGCCCAGCTCAAGAAGGCCGAGCGCGACAACGACGTCAGGGCGGTGATCCTGGAGATCGACAGCCCGGGCGGGGGCGTCGGCGACAGCGATCTCCTCTACCACGAGGTCCGCGCCCTGCGGGAGAAGGGGAAGCCGGTCGTCTGCCACCTCAAGGACGTCGCCGCCTCGGGGGCGTACTACGTCGCCGTCGGCGGAAGCCGCATCATCGCGCAGCCCACGACGATCACCGGGAGCATCGGCGTCATCATGCACGGCGTCAATCTCGAGGGGCTCCTGGAGAAGATCGGCGTGCGCGAGGTCGTCATCAAGAAAGGGAGGATGAAGGACATCCTCTCCCCCACCCGCCCCCTCACGCCGGAGGAGGAGCGGCTGCTGCAGGGGATCGCGGACGGCGTCTTCCGTCGTTTCGCGGGCATCGTGATGCGGGAGCGCAACCTGGACATGCAGCGGATGGAAACGATCGCCGACGGGCGGCTCTTTCTCGCCCCCGAGGCGCTCAAGGCGGGGCTGATCGACGGCATCGGGTACCGCGAGGACGCGCTCGATGCGGCGGCGTCGCTTGCCGGCGTGCGGGAGCCCCGCCTCGTCCGTTACGAGAAACTGTTTTCGTTCAGGGACCTGTTCAGCGCCTCGTCGCGGACGGTGTCGCCCGCGGCGGGATTCTGGGACGGGCTGCTGGAGGCCTGCGCCCCGAAACCGATGTACCTGTGGACCTTCTGATGAAATCGACGTCCTGACCGTTCGATCCCGCGCCTCGACAGCGCCCGTCCTCATGCTCACCAAACGTTCCGAGACGACGTACATCGCCCGCGTGAACGAGCGGCAGGCCGCCCAGGTCCGCCGCGATCTCGCCGCGCGCGGCTACGCGATACGCCCGGACGTCCCCCACGCCCGTTTCGCGGCCGCCAAGGACGGCGTGAGCGTCACCGCGTTCACGAACGGCAAGCTCCTCGTCCAGGGAAAGGGCGCGCGCGAATTCGTAGAGTTCTACCTCGAGCCCGCGGTGCTCAAGGAGGTGTCGCTCGGCTACGAGGAGCTGCTCGACCCGTCCATCGCCGAGCCGCGCGTCGGCGTGGACGAGAGCGGCAAGGGGGACTATTTCGGGCCCCTCCTCGTCGCCGCGGTCTACGTCGACGGGGAGCCCGCGCGCCGGCTGCTCGACCTCGGCGTGGCGGACAGCAAGACGCTCGGCGCCAGGAGGATCGACGAGCTCGCCGAGGCGATCCGCGCCGAGACGACGCACTCCGTCGTCGCCATCGGCCCCGAGAAGTACAACGCCCTCTACGACAAGATCGGGAACCTGAACCGGCTCCTCGCCTGGGGGCACGCCCGCGCGCTCGAGAACGTGCTCATCAAGAAGACCGCCTGCAAGAAGGCCATCCTCGACAAGTTCGCGGAGCGGAGCGTCCTCACCCCCGCCCTGATGAAGCGCGGCAAGAAGATCGAGATCGTCCTCCGCACGAAGGCGGAGTCCGACGTCGCCGTCGCCGCCGCCTCGGTGCTCGCCCGGAGCGAGTTCTGCAGCCGGCTGAAGAAGCTCGGCGAGGAGTTCAAGACCGAGTTCCCGAAGGGGGGCGGGGCCGCCGTGTCCCGGAAGGCGCGGGAGTTCGTCAAGGCGCACGGGGTCGAGGGACTCGCGCGGGTGGCGAAGCTCCATTTCAACATCACCAAGAAGGCAATCCTGGAGAGCTGATGCTATTCGCCGTCATCTGCCTCGTCCTCGGGCTCCTCGGCGCGCTGCTGCTGCCGCTCACCGAACTGTTTCCCGCGGTTCAGAGGATACTCATTGGCGCCGTCATCGCCATCGCCATACTCGCCCTCACGCGCGCGACCGGCCTCGTGCGTTGGGACTCCCTCAACAAACGGTTCCTGCGTTCGTCGCGCCTGAAAGGGGCGCTGAGCTCTCTCCTCTCCATCCTCCTCCTCATAGGGGCGCTTGAGCTTTGCGCACGGGTCCTCACCGCCACCGGGGTGCTCGGCTACTACCGCCCGATCATCACGGTAGAGTCGGCGGCGAAGAAGACGGACTGGCGCGCCCATCACATCACCAAGGACGAGGCCCGGGAACCGGACCCGGTCCTATTCTGGCGGTCAATCCGCCGATACCCGTACAACGCGCAGGGATTCAAGGGGAAGGAGTTGCCGCCCGTGAAGGGGCCGCACGAATTCCGCATCTTCTGCTACGGGGACTCCAACACCGACGGCCCCGACAGGGGCGGGTGGCCCGAACAGCTCCAGGCGGTCCTCGACCTGAGATCCCTTCCGGGCGTCCGCGAATTTGCGGTCGTGAATGCCGGCGTCGCCGGCTATTCCTCCTACCAGGGCCTGCGCAGGTTTCAGCAGGAGGTCGCCACGTACTCCCCCGACCTCGTCCTCGTGAGTTTCGGATGGAACGACCACTGGGAGGCGCTGGGAGCCCCTGACAAGCAGTTCAGCTCGGCGATCCCTTTCGTCGACACGCTCCAGGGAACATTGCTCAGGTACCGCTTCTACCTCGTTCTGAAACAGTATATGGTGCCGTGCCTGCTCCGCAGGGAGTCCTTCTCCGGCCCCCGGGTATCCCCGGAGGAGTACCTCGAGAACCTGGCCGGGTTCGTCGAAACCGCGCGCCGGCATGGCGCCGCGGTGGTGCTGATGACCCGGCCTTACGGCGATGAGCGAATACTGCGCAACGACCGCGTCCCGGCAAAATATCTGACAAAGATCGCACGGGGCAACAAGGACCTTTTGGCGTTCGCCGCGCGCGAACAGGCGCACGTCCTGGATATCCACGGCGCCTTCGCCGCCCTCCCTTCCTCCCTCTTTGTCGACAGCTGTCATTTCACCCTGCAGGGGCACAAAAAGATGGCGGAACTCCTCTGCAACTATCTCGAGGACAACGGCCTGCTCCCGGCCGCCGGGCAACGGGCGGTGACGCCCTCATCCGGCGGGGCCGTGCGCGCCCAAAAACAGCGTTGACGGCGCCTTCCCGGTCCTGCTATCCTGATTGCCGATTCGCGGACTGGTCCCCTGGAGGTCCCATGCGCACCCTGGCCGTCGTCGTTCTCGCCGCGGTTGCCGTCGCGGCGGCGTCCCCCGCCGGCGCGGCAATCGACCGGTTCACGAAGGAGGACCCCGCCCGCTTCGGCGTCGGCATCCTCAACCTCTACTACAACATCTGCAAGGGGCTCCTTGACTACGGCAAGACGGTCGTCGTCACCGCCCCGGACCTCCCCAAGGCGGTCGCCACGGACGTCTTCCAGGTGGGGCAGAAGAGGGTGCCGGAGGCGTACTACATGACCGCGCAGGAGCTCGAGGAGCGCGATCGCCAGGACCGCCTTCAGAAGCGCCTCGAGGAGCGCGAGCGGCGGGAGCGGGAGGCCGCCGTTCCGCCCGGCGCACGGGACAACCGTCCCTCTCTGACCACCATCAAGGAATAAGGGTTTCGGTCCGCACGGCACCCGCTCCCCATGGGCACAGTCCCGACTCGTCCCGTTTCCGCCCCCGCCGTCTGCGCGGCGCTCGCCTGCGTCCTCGCCCTCGCCGCCGCACCCGGGTCCGCGCAAGCGGGCGGGCCCGCCTCCGCCCCGGCCGACGCCGTGCTGCTGATGCACCTGGAGACCAGGGAAGACGACCCGGGGCAGCGGTGGGTGTTCAACCGGCTCGCCGGTTTCCTCGTCGCCCGCGCGCGCGAGAAGCGGGATTCGGGGCGGCTGGGCGACGTGAACCTCTTCCGCTTCTCCGACCTGTGCTTCTCGCTCCTCCCCCGCGACCACGAGGGGCGGGACCGGCTCCTTCTCGACGCGGCGCTCCTCCCCGGCACCGGGCGCTTCGACCTCACCTACGGGGATCGGAGGTTCCAGCTCAACATCCGCGACGGTGAAACGGCCGCGGGCGCCCAGACCGCCCTCCTCTCCATCGTCCTCTCCATCATCTGCGAGGTGCGCGCCGGCGCGGCGCCGGATGACGGCATCTACTTCAACGCCGAACGCGCGAAGAAGGGCCGTTTCTCCGCCTACTACGTGAGCGACACGCGCGCCCTCCTCGCCACGGACAGGGGGCTCATCGCCGGCGCCCTCGCCGAGAAGGGCGGCATCGCGCGCAGCGCCTCGTTCACGGCCGCGATGGAACTCCTTCCCAAGGGATGGGACGCCTACGGGTACGCGAACGACGAGAAGGGGGGGTTGAGCGCCTACCTGCGGGAGAAGGAGAAAGGGTGGGCGACGCTCGTCCTCGCCCTGCTCGACCCCGCCCGCAGGATGGGCCTCGCCCTCGACATCGAGGACCGCAACCGTTGCCGCGCGGTGGCGGTCTTCCCCCTCCCCGGCCCGGCGGAGGCGAAGGCGCTCCGTGCCAGGCTCGAACCGATCCTCTCGGCGCTTCTCGCCGAATACCTCGACGAGGGCCTGAAGTCGGAGATCTCCTTCGAGGAGCTCCCGCGCGCCTTGCGCGTCTCCGCCCGCTTCTCGAACACGGAGCGGTTCTGGGAGAAGGCGTTCGGGGGGAAGCCGGAAGGAACGACGCCGCCGCGGGACGAGGTGGATGCGCCGCCCCCCCCCGCCTCGACCGCCCCGGGCCTCCCGGACCGGACCGCACCCCGCGGTTGAACGCGGGGGGCGATCCGGCCGCCTCACCGGTCAGTCAATCGCCGGCGCGTGCCCTGGATTCGCGCCTTCGCCTTCGCACCCCGGCAGCCAGCGCAGCTCCCCCACCCCGTAGCGCGCAAGGATCCTCTCCGCCGCGGCCGCGCACCCCTCCGCGTCGAGGGCGATCTCGAGCGACCGAGATGCGGCGGAGGCCGCCTCCCGGGCTGCGCGGCGCCTCGGCGACGTCGCGGAGGTCCGAGACCTTGCGCCCGTTCACTCGAACGACCGCGAGATCCTTCGCCCCTGACACCCGACGCCGATCTCGCCGGGAAACGTCCGGTTCAGGACCTGGGCTGCGGGGAGAAAAGCGGCGAGGGCGTCGTCGCGCTGGGGTCGGGGGACCCGCCCGTCAGGCGCGCAGTTCGATCCCTTCGGGGCCGACCGCGGAGACGACGCCGGTGATGCTCGCGTGGAGCGGCGCGCCGAGGGCCCCCGCGGGGACGTCCGCGATCAGGTCCCCGACCTTGACCCGGTCCCCCTCCTTCACCGCCGGCACGCACGGGACCCCGACGTGCTGCTTCAGCGGGATGCGCACCGACCCGGTCTCGAGCGGCGCGTCCACCAGCGGCGCCTCCGCCTCGTACCCCCCGAGCTCGAACCGCTCGACCAGGGCCGGCACCGGCGAACGGCGATAGTCCCTCTCCGGGAGCGCGGTCGGGCGCGGCCGCCGGTGGATCGGTTTCGCCCCGGCCTTCTTGAGGTCGACGGCGAGCGCCCTGATGATCCGCTCGGGGGAGAGCATCGTCGGGCAGGCGTACATCCCGCAGAGGCCGCACTGGCAGCAGAGGTAGGCCTGCGCAACGACGCGCGGGTCGATCTCCTCGGCCGACTGGTACGCCACGGCCCCCATGATGGCGTGCGGCTCAAGCGTGTGCCCGAGGAGAAACCGGGGGCAGAGATCGGTGCAGAAGCGGCACCCCTCGCACGCGGAGCGGGCGATCTTCACGTCGTAGGCGATATCCTTCCGCTTGTACCGGATGAGCTTGTGGTCCTCGGGGAGCACGATGAGACTGGTGGTGGTCTTGCGCGCCACCCCGCACGACTCGACGCCCATCATCGGCCCCCCGTCGATGACGGCGTACGGCGCGACGAGGGGCCCGCCCGCGGCCCGAAGCACGTCCGCGACCGAGGTCCCCACGGGGACGCAGATCGTCTTGGGCTCCCGCACCGCCCCCGTCACGGTGAGCCACCGGTGCGTGACCGCCCGTCCGTCCCGCGCGCGCCGGATGTTGATGAGCGTCCCGACGTTCTGCACCACGACGCCGATGTCGAGCGGGATGCCGCCCTCGGGGACGATCCGTCCCGTGACGTCGCAGACCAGCGCCTGCTCGTCGCCCGCCGGGTAGTAGTTGTCGAGGAGGTGGATCGCGATGTCGCCGCGCGCCGCGCACCCCTCGAGCGCGGTCACGGCCCGGTGGTACTTGTTTTTCAGGGCGATGATCCCCTTCTTCGCCCCGGTCGCCTCCATCGCCAGCCGCATCCCCTCCACGAGCTCGCAGGCGTAGCGGGTCATCAGCTGCTGGTCGACGCGGATGAGCGGCTCGCACTCGGAGCCGTTGGCGATGACGTACTCCGCCCGGGCGCTCAGCTTCTTCCAGGCGGGGAAGCCCGCGCCGCCCGCGCCCACGACCCCCGACCGTTTCACCTGCTCGACGATGTCCATCGCTGTCTGTCTTTCGGGCCTCCAGGCCCTACGCCTCCAGGAACCTCGCCACACAGTCGTGCGGGCGCTCGACGATGACGGCATTGATGAGCCCCCGCATCTCCTCCGCCGCGGCCTTCCCCGCCGCGAGCGCCTCCTCGACGTCCTGCTGCGTCCCGGCGAAGACGACGATGGATTTGCCCCCCTGTGCGTTCGCGAGACGCAGGTCGGCGATCGCGACGCCGGCCGCCTTCGCGCCCGCGTCGGCCGCGCGCACGCACGCCGGAACGCCGTAGGTCTCGATCACCCCCACCGCCCCCTGCCCCGCCGCGCCGGTCTCCCCGCCGGCCGCGGCGACCACGAGCGGGTGGACGCGGGGGAGGAGGTGCTGCTCGGTGATCGTCTCGCCGAGGTCGGATTCCCGCGCCGCCTTGAACGCGGAGCGGAGCGCCTCGACGTCGCCGGAAACCGTCACGATGTACTTCCCGGGGCAGACCGTGCGCGAGTCGAGGATCTCCACGGCGGCCTCCTTCACGAGGAGGTCCGTGACGAAGATCCCGCCCGCGACGCTGTTGAACTCGATCACGAGTATCGCCGGTTCCATGTGAACCCCTTTCCGCCGCCGGCGTTCAGATCGGGGCCGGAAGATGCTCCCGCAGCTTCTCCAAAACGATGCCCCTGATCTCGTCGAGGCGCTCCTGCGTCTCCGCCTCGAAGCGCAGGACGAGAACCGGCTGCGTGTTCGAGGCCCTCACCAGCCCCCACCCGTCCTCGAAGCGCACCCGGACGCCGTCGATGTCGAGCGTGTCGTAGCGGGCGCCGAGCTGCGCCTTGAGCGCCGCGACGATCTCGAACTTCCTGTCGTCGGGGCAGTCGATCCGGATCTCCGGCGTGGCGAAGGTCTTCGGGATGTCGCCGAGGAGCGCGGAGAGGGGGCGATCCTCGCGCGAGAGGATCTGGGCGAGGCGGCAGGCGGCGAACGTCGCGTCGTCGTAGCCGAAGTAGTTGTCCGCGAAGCAGACGTGCCCGCTCATCTCGCCGGCGAGCGGGGCGTTCTCCGCGCGCATCTTCTGCTTGATGAGCGAGTGCCCGGTCTTCCACATCACCGGGACCCCTCCCGCCTTCGCGATCTCGGCCGCGCACAGGTGGGAACATTTCACGTCGAAGATCACCGCGGAACCCGGCCGGCGCTTCAGCAGGTCGCGGGCGTAGAGGATGAGCAGCATGTCCGTCCAGACGATCCCGCCCTTCTCGTCGATGACGCCGATCCGGTCCCCGTCGCCGTCGAATCCGATCCCGGCGTCCGCCTTCACCTCCAGCGTCTTCGACCGGAGGTCTTTCACGGACGCGGGGAGGGTCGGGTCGGGGTGGTGGTTCGGGAAACGGCCGTCCGGTTCGCAGTAGAGGGGCGTCACCTCGCAGCCCAGGTCCCGCAGGATCCGCGTGCTCGTGGGGCCGGCGGCGCCGTTCCCCGCGTCCACCGCCAGCCGCACCGGGCGCGGCCCCATCGAGACCCGCTCGACGAGAGCCCGGCGGTACTCCTCCTCCACCGACACCTCCTCGACGGCGCCCTTGCCGCTTTTGAAATCGCCCGCCTCGATGACCTCCCGCACCTCCCGGATCCTCTCCCCGTGGATGGTGGACCTGCCCTCGGCGATCTTGAAGCCGTTGTAGTCCGGGGGATTGTGGCTTCCGGTGATCATCACCCCCCCGCCGACATCGAGGGTGAACAGCGAGAAGTAGAGCATCGGCGTGGTCACCACCCCGAGATCGGCCACGCGCATCCCGGTTTCGAGGAGCCCGGCGAGAAGGGAGTCGCGGTACCCTTTCGAGCTCAGGCGCACGTCCCGCCCGATGGAGACGCGAAAGATCCCCTTCCGGGCGAGGAGGGTCCCGATCCCGCGCCCGAGAAGGGCGACGGTGCGCTCGTTGAGATCCCGCCCCACGAGCCCCCGTATATCGTATTCCCTGAAGATCCCCGCCGGGATAGCCGCCATCGCATTCCTTCCGCCGCGCCGGAAGACGAGGGTATCCGATCCCGAGGGGGAAGTCAATCCCGAGGCCCGGACGAGACGCGGGGCTGCCGCGAGACCGCCCTCGCCGCGCGGCAGGCGCCCGCGCCGCACAGCGCACCGAGCGCGAGCCCGGCGAGGCAGTCGGTCGGGTAGTGCATCCCGAGGTAGACGCGGGAGTAGGCCACGAGCCCGACGAGCAGGGCGGCCGGGAGCAGGAGCCGCCGGTGGCGCGAGCCAAGGACCCAGGCGGCCGCCGCGGACGAGGTGCAGTGGCCCGAGGGGAACGACCAGGTCTCCTTGAAGAGCCGGAGGGAGGGGGTGTCACGGAGCAGCCGGACCCCGTCGAGCGAGACGAACGGCCGCGCGCGCGCGACGAGCGACTTCAGGATCAGGTCCACCGAGAGGTATGAAAAGGCGACCGCGATCAGGAGGCCGAGCAGCGTCTCCCTGCCCCGCTTCCGGTCAAACGCCCACACGGCGAGGCCCAGGAGCAGCCAGAGAAGAAAGAAGTCTACCGCCGCGCTCGATCCCCACATCAGGACATCGAGAGAACTGCTGTGGTGACCGTTGATCCATCGAAACACGGCGATATCCATTTCGCGAACCCCCTCGCCCCGTCCCTATGCCCCTCCGGGACCGGACAGATCCCCGTCCGCTGACGGCGGGCGCCTCCTCCCGGCGAATCGGCGGACCCGCGCCGCGATGCGGCTGCGGGCCTCCCGCATCTTCTCGAGGTCCCATCCGAGCATCGTCGCGCCGGCGACGATGAGCAGCACCCCCTGCAGCAGCGGCAAGAAGAGCCCTATGATCCCGAGGAAAAGGAGGATGTAGCCGCCCGCGATTCTCGCCGCATGCCCCAGCCGTCTCATCGTCCACCTGCCCGCGAGCCCGATGCCCCGAAAACTGGATTGTTCGGGCCGGTTGCAGGGTATATACTATCCCGAAATCAGCGCGGCGGGAAGGGATTGTGCGGATGGCTGCGAGCGTGTTGGTGACGGGCGGCACCGGATTCACCGGCGGGCGCCTCTGTGTGAAGCTGGCCGGGCTCGGTTACCGCGTCCGCACCGTCGCGCGCGCGCCGGAAAAGGCCGCGGCGCTCCAGGCGGCGGGCGTGGAGGTGGTCCGCGGAGACTTGAAGGACCGGGACTCCCTCCTCGCGGCGGCCGACGGCTGCGAGACCGTCTACCATATCGCCGCCCTCTTCCGCCAGGAGGGGGTCCCCGACGCCGAGTTCAGGGCCGTGAACGTGGCCGGCACGCTGAACATCCTCGAGGCCGCGCGCGCCCGCGGCGCTCGCCGTTTCGTCCACTGCAGCACCGTCGGCGTGCACGGCCACGTGAGCCGGATTCCGGCGGACGAGAATGCCCCGTTCAATCCCGGCGACGCCTACCAGGAGTCGAAGGTCGAGGGGGAGGAACGGGCGCGCGACTTCTTCCGTACCCGCGGCCTCCCGGGCGTCGTCTTCAGGCCGACGGGGATCTACGGCCCCGGGGACCTCCGGTTCCTCAAGCTGTTCCGCCACATCAAGTCGGGGCGCTTCCGGATGATCGGGCGCGGGGACGCCTACTACCACCTTACCTACATCGACGATCTCACGGACGGCATCGTCCTCTGCGGCACGCACCCGCGCGCGCCGGGCAACGTCTACATCCTCGGCGGCGCGCGCTACGCGCCCCTCCGGGAACTCGTCGAGACGATCGCCGAGGCGCTCGGGGTTTCGGTCTCCCGCATGCGCATCCCGTTCGCCCCCGTCTACGCGGCGGCGTTCCTCTGCGAGAAGGTCTGCCGCCCGCTCGGCATCGAGCCGCCGATCTTCCGGCGGCGGGTTGACTTCTTCAGAAAGGACCGCGCATTCGACATCTCCAAGGCGAAGCGGGAGCTCGGCTACGCGCCGCGTGTGGGGATGCCGGAGGGGATCCGACGCACCGCGGACTGGTACCGGGCGCAGGGGCTGCTCTGACCCCCCCCGCGCACTACAGGCGAGGCCACGTGAAAAAGATCTGCGTCCTGGGCAACTTCTCCGGCCGCAACGCCGGCGACGCCGCGATACTGGGCGGACTCCTCGAGGATGTCTCCTCGCGTCATCCCGACACCCTCTTCGCCGTCCCGACCATCAACCCCGGTTTCGTCAGGCGGGCCTATGCGCGGTACCGGGTGAAACCGGTGGGGCTGCTGCCCTGGAACCTGAGCGTGAAGATCCTCGGCGTCCCCGTCTTCGCCGCCACCCTCTCCGCCGATCTGGTCCTCGTCACCGACGCGATCCTCTTCGACCGGCGGCTCTACGACCCGACGCACAACTACCTCTTCACCCTCTCCCTCGCGCTCCCCCTCGCCCGGCGCCGCGGCGTCCCGCTGGTGCTCTACAACATGAGCCTCGGGCCGGTGAAGACCCCCGCCGGCGAACGCCTTCTCGCCCGCATCCTCCGCGCCGCGGACCTCGTCGTCACGCGCGACGCCGACTCCCACGACCTCGCCCGGCGTCTCGGCCCGTTCGAGGACAAGCTCCGCCTCGGCGCGGACTGCGCCCTGAACGTCGTCCCCTCCGACGACGCGCGCCTCGCGGAGCTGGCGCGCCGCACCGGGATCCTCTCCGGCGGGCGGCCCGCGATCGGCTTCAACATCAACCGGTATCTCGACACCGACGTGACGCCGCCGGGGAGGAAAGGGATCGACCGCGGCGCATTCGTCAGGGCGGCGGCGGCGGTCGTCGACAGGGCGATCGACTCGTTCGGCGTGGACGTCCTCCTGGTGGTGACACAGCCGATGGATCTGGAGATCACCGAGGAGTTGCGGCGGTCCCTCGCGCGCCCGGAACGGGCCGCGATCATATCGAACCGCGATCTCTCCCACAACGATATCGCGAAGATCCTCTCGCGCCTGGAGATGCTGATCGCGCTCAGGACCCACTGCCTCATCCTCGCCACCGCGATGGGCACGCCGGTCGGCTGCGTCGTGTCGTATCCGAAGAACCGCGGCTATATGCGCTCGATCGACATGGAAGACCAGATCCTGGAGTTCGACGGCTTCAGCGAACGGCGCCTCTGGGAGCTCACCGAGAGGACCTGGGTCCGCCGCGACGAGCTGAGGGCGCGGCTCGTCCCCGCCATCGCGCGGGAGAAGGCGCGGGCGCGCGAGAGCGCCGAGCTCCTCGCGCCGTTCCTCGCCTGACCGCCGGCGCGGGATACGGGGGCATCCGCACGCTATGGCATCGACAGTCAGCGGCACCGGCCGGGGCGTCGCGCGCCTCGCGGCGGGGATCGTCCTGTTGGCGGGGGTGATCTGGTGGGTGGGGCCGGACGACGTGCTCCGGGGGCTCGCCCGCATCCGGCCCGTCTGGATCATCCCGATCCTCGCCACCGCCTACCTCGGCATGCTGATCAGCTGCCTGCGTTGGAAGGTGGTGCTCGAGGCCCGGGGGATCCGGGTTTCGGTGCATCTGCTGATCTTCTACTACACGATCGGCTACTTCTTCTCGAGCTTCCTCCCCAGCATGTTCGGCGGCGACGTTGCGCGGAGCTACATCTTCGGCCGGCAGATCCACAACCAGGTCGAATCGTTCGCCTCGGTCTTCATGGAGCGGCTCACCGGGCTCACGGGACTCGTCCTCGTCGCGGGCGCCGCCACGCTGCTCAACACCGCGACCCTCCGGGAGGCGGGGCTCCTCCCCGGGATGTGCGCCATCATCGCGGGCTTCTGTTTCTTCCTCTTCCTGGTCTTCAACCGCCCCCTGGTGGAGCGCGCCGGACGCATCGTCCGCGGGAAGAGGCTCTCACGCGCGCGCGACAAGTTCCTCGCCTTCCACGACGCCGTCTACTCGTTCAGGAGCGAGAAGCGGGTCGTCGCCCTCGCCCTCCTCCACTCCGTCGTCTTCCAGTTCCTCACGAGCGTGAATACCTGGATCGTCTGTTGCGCGCTCGGCCTCGACATACGATTCCTCGACATCATGGTCGTCGTCCCGATCATCCTCCTCATCTGCGCCATCCCCGTCACCCCCAGCGCGGCGGGGATCTGGGAGCTCGCCTTCGCGATCTTCTTCACGCGCCTCGGCTACGACCGCGCCGCGGGGGCGAACATCGCCCTCGTGCTCCGGGCGAAGAACATCGTCGTCGCGCTGCTGGGCGGGCTCTTCTACGCCCTGTCGGGGCATATCCCGCCGGCAGCCGCGGACAGGCCGTGAGCCGCGGCGTTGTTGTCCCCGAACGGTCCCGTCAGAGCACGAGGATCTTCTTGCCCGGCTTCGCCGCGGACTCCGTCTTCGGCACCGTGACGGTGAGAACCCCGTTTGTGTACTCCGCCGTGATCGCGTCCTCCTTCACCCCCTCGCCGATGGCGATGATGCGCTCGAAGGCGCCGGAACTCCGCTCGCGCACGTACCAGCCGGGCTCCCCCCCCTCCTCCCGCGCGGCCGCGCGGCTGCCGCGTATGATGAGCTCCCCGTCCTTGAAGGTCACCTCGATCTTGTCCTTCTCCATCCCGGGCAGGTCGCAGACGACCACGTACGCCGCGTCGGTCTCGGTGAGATCGATATCCGGGGAGAAATCGAGCGCCGGCATCCCCCACGGCATCGGCGCCCGCGGGGCCACCCGCCCGAAGCTCTCCTCCATGATGCGGTTGATCCGGTCCTGCATCATCCGCAGTTCCATCCACGGATCGTCCCCGCCGAAGAACGGCCCGTACGCGTAGGGGGGGACCATCTGCGCCGGGGGCGGCGCGGGGGACGGAGCCGCCGCCGGGGCGGACTCCGCGGCGGCACAGGCCGCGAACGGGGCGGACGCGACCAGGGCGACCGCCAAACAGCACCACGCCAGTTTCATCACGCACCTCCTCTCAAGGCACGCCTCGCCGCGCATGCCATCCGCCGCATCGTCCGCTGATTCCGGGCCGCCGCACCCGACCGCCCCGGCCCGCGCGCCCGATCTAGAACGCCGGCACCCCCTTCACGAAACGCTCCTTCTCGATGTCGCCGGCGTCAAGCGCCACGATCGCCTCCGCGGAGGCGCCGTTCCCGGAGAGCCGCACGAGTCTCCCCCGCGTGATATGGACCCGCTCGTTCGGGTAGAACTCCCCGCGCAGCGAGCTGTCGGCGATGATCAGATCGATCTCCCCCGCGGGAGCGCCGTCGAGGTACGCGTCGCCGAGACGGAGCACGAGCGGCATGTAGAGGGAATGCAGGGTGTCGACGACCGTGCCGAACGCCTCGACCGGCTCCCGCACGAGCTCGATCCCCTGCCCGCACACCGGTATCCTCCCCCGGTCCGCGTAGACGAAGAAGCAGCAGACGGGGACGCCGTCATGGGCGAGGCGGAGGGGCCAGAACTTCCCGTACTCGACGATGCGGCGTTTCGAATCGGTGTAGGTGAGTCGCCTGATCTTGCGCGCGGTCTCCGCGTTCTCCTCGGGCGTCCCGCTGAAGACGAGGTTGAGCGCCCTGTCCTCCTCCCACCCGTAGGCGAGCGGGCCGGTGACGCCGAGCCGCTCGAGCGGGACATCGAACAGGGCGGCGAGTTCGCGGATGCGCCTGCCCGTTTCAGGGTACCGTTCGATCGCCGCCTCCATCGACCGGTGGCCGCAGAACCACCCCTGCATCGTCTGCAATTCGAACGGATGGTGGTACCCGGTGATGACCGGCTTCGCGGGAGGCGGTTGCAACCCGGGGTCGATGCGATACTGCATCTGCAGCTGGACGTCGTGGGGCACGAGGAGGCGCGTTCCGTTCTCCACGCGCATGGTGAGGCGCTCGTAGCGCCTGCCGTGCACCTCGAACGTCCCCTCCGCGCATGGGTAGTCGATGATCTTCCCGTAGAAGGCCCCCGGCGGGTGCCAATACCCCTCGGCGTAGACGAAGCTGCCGGTGTTTTTGAGGAAGAAGGTGGTGTCGGGCACGAGGGGCCCGAGCTCCTCCATCGGCCGGATAAGACGGCCGATCTCCGCGGTGAACGTGTCCTTCACTTTCCTATGCTCCGCGTGCGGGATGAGGGTCGACGCAATGATAGCAGAACCGTCCGCGCCGCGCGCGAGGAAAAGCCGCAGTCCCCTCCCGGCGCCGATTCTCCGTCCAGCGCGCGCCTGCGGCGCGCGGCGAGCCCCCGCGCCCCCGCCGTTGAAACCTCCGGTCTCCGCGCCCCGGGCCGGGGCGCGGCGCGGCGCGCAGCTTGTTCCCCTGTATCGCCGAATAAAGGCGCGGTTGTTGCTCGCACGCCCCCCCCGCCGCGATCCGCGGCGTCTTTAGCGACTTTTCGCTTGACACCCCCCCGCCTTTCGGCTACCTTCCCCCCGCTTCCAGAAAAGCCGGGTTTTTTACACCGGGGTACGGCGCGCCAAGGCAGGGATGGAGGGGCATCGTGGGCACAATCTTCGTCTGGGGCGACGGCATCGAGCGGGTCAAGGACAAGCTCGTCAAGACCTACCGGATGAAGTGGAGCCGCAAGAAGAAGAAGTTCTTCCGCGAGAAACTCGACGCGCGCGCGATGAGGGCGGTCATGAGCTTCTGCCTGAAGGAGAAGATCAACTACAAGACCGACGACGGCAGGAGCTACGAGGTGCTCAGGTCGGAGGAGATCGACACCTCGCCCCGCGAGCTCAAGGATTGGGCTCCGGACGTCTCCAAGGCGACGACCGGAATCGATGAGATCGACTACGAGCAGATGTGGGACGAGCACAAGGAAGAGGAGTAGCGCGCCCCCCCCTGCCCCGCGCCCCGCGCTTCCCCGGAGGGCGACCCGTTCCTCCTCCGAGGCGTTCCCCTGCACCGCCGGCATCGACGCCGGCGCGATCGCCACGAAGGCGCTCGTCCTGAAGGGCGGCGAGATCCTCGCCTTCTCGATCCTTTCGACCGGGGCGGACGGCGTCAAAGCCGCGCGCGATGCCTTCCGCGGCGCGCTCCGCACGGCGCGCCTCGAACCGTCCGGCGTCGCGGCCGCCGCCGCCACCGGCTACGGCCGCAAGAACGTTTCGTTCGCGGCTGCGGCGCTTACCGAGATCACCTGCCACGCGCGCGGCGCCTCGTTTCTCTTCCCCGGCACCGAGACCGTCATCGACATCGGGGGCCAGGACACCAAGATCATCTCCGTGCGCGACGGCTTCGTCAGGGATTTCGTGATGAACGATCGTTGCGCGGCGGGGACGGGGCGGTTTCTCGAGATCATGTCGCAGGCGCTCGAGATCCCGCTGGAGGAGATGGGGAACGAGGGCCTTCGCGCGCGGCGCGGCGGCGCGAGCGGACTCCGCATCAGCAACACCTGCACCGTCTTCGCGGAGTCAGAGGTGGTTTCCCTCCTCAGCCGGCGGATGCCCCGCCGCGACATCGTCCTCGCGCTCCACGAGGCGGTCGCCGATCGGATCGCCGGGATGGCGGGCAGATTCCCCCTGGGCCGCAGGGTCACCCTGACCGGCGGCGTGGCCAAGAACAGAGGCGTCGCGGACGCCATCGGGCGGCGTCTCGGCGTCGCCGTCGACATCCCCCCGGAACCGCAGATCGTCGGCGCCCTCGGCGCCGCCCTCCTCGCCCGTCCCTCTTCAACCCCTCCGCGCCGTTGCGCGGTTCAGGGAAGCCAGCCGTAGCGGATCCACGAGTAGAACGGAACCTCGGGTGTCGGCCGAAACCCCGACGGAGCCGAACCCGCCGCCTGGCAATTCAGCTTCAGCGGATAGGTCCATGCGGCGGGGGCGATGGCCTCCACGGCGGCGAGGAGATTCACCCTCGGCGTCGTGATCGCGATCTTGTCGTCCTCCACCGGATCGCCGTTTGCCGTCAGCAGCAGCCGGACCTCTGCCGTGGAGAGGAAGTCTCCCGTGAGAGCCGCCGCGGCGCTCTGCAGGCACGCCGCGGCGCCCGCGGCGTACGGGCACGCAGCCGACGTGCCCCCGAACGAGGTGTAGTACCCCCCGGAGGCATACCCCCCCGCGCCTGAGATATCCGTCGTGGAGGCGCGGTTCGAGGGGGCACAGAGGGTCAGGAATGAGGCGGTGTTAGAGTAGGAAGTGACCAGATCGGCCGCGGTGGCATCCGCCGCGTACCATCCCGTGTCGCAGCTGCCGGTCGAGTATTTCGTGGCGCAGGACGCCGACGAAACGCACGGGTAATACGTTCCGAACGCCGCGTCGTATACCGCCCCGACGGAGTTCACGTGCGAGATGCAGGCGGGCCAGCCCATCGAATCGCAGTAGCCTTCGTTCCCCGAGGAGGCGAAGATGCTGATGCCCGCGGCGGCCGCATTCGCCGCGGCGGCGGTCATCAACGGGCTGGCGCTGTCGCAGGCGGAGTAGTATCTCCCGCCCCCAAAACTCGTGCTGATGATCACGATCGGGTTCGCGGCGTTGTCATACTGGTGCGTGATGCACCAGTCCCAGGCGCTGATCATATCCGCCTCGTCGGCGCTCCCGGAACCGTCGGGGGATATCTTCAACGCGTACAGCCTCGCGTTCGGCGCCACCCCGCCGATGTAATCGCCCGTGGCGCCGATGGTCCCCGCCGCAATCCCGGCGCAGCAGGTTCCATGCCCCTGCGTATCCATCGGGTTCGCGTCGCCGTTCCCATAGTCATACCCGCCGATCACCTTGCTGTTCGGGAACCCGCCGTTTCCCAGCATCGGGTGCGTGTAGTCGATCCCCGTGTCGCAGATGGCGATCGAAACGCCCGTCCCGTCGTAGATGCTCCGCACCGCGGAGGCGCGCATCAGCGGGATCCCCTGGGAGAGATGCGCATCGAGAACTCGATTCCGGCCGATCGAAAGAACCTCCTCGCGCTCGATTAGTCCCCGGAGGCCCTCAACGGTCGTCTCCGCGGCGAAACCGAACAGGTAGGTGAAGGTCCGCGTAATGGAGACCTCCTCGGGATCGAGAGAGGCGATCACCCTGTCCTGCGCCGCTTCCGCCGCCGCCCGCAGCGCCGGGCGTTCCGCTATCTCCGCGATTCCGGCGAGGCGGTTCGTTCCCGCGGGTTCGCGCAGGGTCACGAGTACGCGGGACACCGGCGCGCCGGAGAAGAAATCGTCCAGGGGGGAATTGTCCGCGGAGATCTTGGAACTTTCGGAGAGCGTGCGCAGCAGTTCCGGGGTCGCTGAGAGCGGCGCGCAAGGGTTACTACAGAATCCCGCGATGCACAGAGCCGCCGCCGCTCGAATATGCGTTTTCGATGCGCCCGGCATAGTACGCTCCCGTGCGTCCGCAGACCCGTTATCGATGAGATATCAGTACAATGTAGCTCGTCGCGGCGCGTTCGGCAATACGCCGAATATTTCGCTCCCACACGCGGCGGCCATCCTTTGTATCGCCCTGTTCGCACAAGAGGGTACCCTCCCGAGCCGTGCCCGCCGCGAGACAGCGTCGTCCCGCAAAGCATGCTCCCACTCGCAGGAAGGGCGGAGATGCCGGTTTCGCCGTCGGTTCCATTGAAACCGTGGAGCACGCTGAAGCCGCTCCCGCCCTTGTCAACCGCCCCGTCCGGGTGCTATCATTCGTCTCCGATCCGGGAGCGCGGTCCGCGGCTGCGGCCGCGGCGGAGGGGGAAGCGGCTGGATGAAGAAACGCACGCGGGCCGTACTGGGGATCGCCCTTGCCCTATGCTGTCTCGCCGTGGCGTTCCGCGGCGTCAACTTCGGCGCCCTCTGGGAGGCCCTCGCCCATGCCGAGTACCGGTGGCTCTTCCCGGCGATGGCGTGCGTGTCGGTCTCGATGCTCTTCAGGGTGTTCCGCTGGGGATGTCTCCTCTCGCCGACGAAGCGCATCGGCTTCATGGATCTCTTCTCGGCCATCAGCATCTGCTTCATGGCCAACAACGTCCTGCCCGCCCGAAGCGGCGAGGTCATCCGCGCCGTGCTCATCGGGAAGAAACACGGCGTGAGCATCGGCACAGTGCTCGCCACGGTGGTGCTCGAACGGGTGTCCGACGCCCTGTGCGTGATGGGGATCTTTCTCTTCCTCGTCTTCTCGATCACCTTCAGCCCCGAACTGGAGTACCTCAAACACCTCGCCCTCGTGCTCGTGGCCGGCTACCTCGGGGTCCTGGCGCTCCTGATCGCCGCCAGGGTGTACCCCGCGGCCGTCGAGGGCGGGACGCACCGTCTCCTGGTCCGGCTCTCGCCCGGACTCGCCCTGCGGGCCCGCGCCGCCGTCGCCTCGTTCGTGCGGGGGCTGAGCGTCCTCAGGGACGGCGCCCAGGTCGCCCTGGTCGTGGCGCACTCGGTCCTGGTCTGGGCGGCGATAATAGGGACCTACTACTTCATCAACCGCGCCTTCGGGGTGCGCGGCCTCGGCCTGACCGGCTACGCCCTCCTCCTGTCGATGCTCTCCCTCGCCGTGATGGTCCCCAGCCCGGGCTACCTGGGCTCGTTCCAGCTCGCCTACCGGAAGGCGCTCACCGTCTTCGGGCACGCGGCCAACACCGCGCTCGCCGGCGGCTGGATCGCGTGGGGCTCGCAGTATATCTTCATCAACCTCGTCGGGGTCATCTGTCTCTGGCGCGAGGGGGTGAGCTTCCGCGCGCTGGAGCGCGAGGAGGAGGCGGTCGAGGAGGAGATCGGGCACGATGCGGATACGTCCACGGAAAGGAGCGTGTGATTCTCGATGAAAAAGATGCTGCGTAACCTTCGGCAGTCGGTTGACTACATCCACGCCGTCACGGACATCCAGCCCCAGATCGCCCTGGTGCTGGGGTCGGGCCTTGGTGCCATCGTGCGCGACATCAAGAACCCAGTGAAGATATCCTACGAGAACATCCCGCATTTCCCCATGGCCTCGGTCGAGGGGCACGCGGGCGAACTCGTGCTCGGCACCCTCTGCGGCAGGCGCGTGGTCACGATGTCGGGCCGGTTCCACTACTACGAGGGGCACTCGCTCGCCGACATCACCTACCCGGTGCGCGTGATGAAGTTCCTCGGGGCTCCGGTCCTCCTCGTCACGAACGCCGCGGGGGCCATCAACCGCGGGTTCAAGGTGGGCGACTTCATGCTCATCACGGACCATATCAACAACTTCAAGCAGGACCCGCTCCGCGGCGAGCACTCCGACGAGCTCGGCCCGCGCTTCGTGGACATGACCTACACCTACGACCGGGATCTGCTCGCCCTCGCCGAACGGATCGGAAAACGCGAGAGGATACGGCTCCAGAAGGGCGTCTACCTCGCCTCCACCGGCCCGTCGTACGAGACGCCCGCGGAGATCAGGGGCTACGCCCTCATCGGCGCGGACGCGGCGGGCATGTCCACGATCCCCGAGGTCATCGTCGCCCGCCAGATGCAGATGCGCGTGCTCGGCATCTCCTGCCTGACGAACATGGCCGCCGGCGTGCTCGAGCGGCCCCTGAGCCACGCGGAGGTCATCGAGACGACCCGCCGAGTGAAGGGCGACTTCATCCGCTTCATCAAGGCGATCGTGAAGGAGATCCGGGTGTAGGGGGGCGCGACGCCCCCGCGGAGAAGAACGGCCAGCGCGCCGCGGCGTGGCGCCGCTCCTCCAGCTTCCCCCGCACCGTCTCGGCGTTCCTCGATGCGATCACGTTTCCCGGATCCGTCTTGAGCGCCTCCTCCCACTCGCGAAGCGCCCCCTCGAGGTCCCCCTGCATATAGCGGAGGGCGCCGAGGTTGTTGCGCGCCTTGACGGAGCGCGGGTCCAGCTCGAGGGTCCGCAGGAACTTGCGGCGCGCCTCCTCGAGACGCCCGGCCTTGAGCAGGGCGACCCCGTAGACGGCGTAGGCGTCCGGCGTCTTCCAGAGCGGGTCAGGATTCAAAACCGCCACCGCCTCGTCGTAGCGCCCGGCGTCGATCAGAATGGCGGCGAGGTTCGAGTACGCCGGGAGATCCCACGGGCGCACCCGCAGCGTCTCCTTGAACGCCTCCGCCGCCTCGAGGGGCTTCCCCTGCCGAAGCAGCGCGAGGCCGATGAGGTTGTTGGCCTCGTGCGCGGCGATCCCCATCCCCCGCCACCGCCGGTACTGGGCGATCGCGTCGTCGATCCTGCCCATCCGCTCGCAGGCGATCCCGAGATTCTTGTAGAGGTAGATGTCCTGGAAGTTCCTTGTGCTCTTTTCGAGGAACGCCGCCCCCTCGGCGTTGCGGCCCAGGTGCACGAGCGTCGAGCCGTAGTAGAACTTGACCTGTCCCGACGACGGGTCGGCGTCGAGCGCCCTGCGGAACCAGACGAGCGCCTCCGGCATCCGCTGCATATAGTTGAGCGTCGTGGCCATCTTGAACCGGTAGTCGAAGATCAGGGAACGGACCGCCTGGATCGCCGACAGCGCGGAGAAGACGGCCAGATACGCCGCCAGGGTCCAGGCCAACGCCGGCGCCGGCCCCTCCCCCGGCCGCGAGTCGAGCGCGGGGGGCGGCGGGGGCCATGCGAGCAGGCCGGCGGCGATTGCCCAGAAGGCGACGCGCGTCGGCACGACGTGGAACGGGATCGACGAGAAGGCGTCCACGAGGACCGCCGCGAGGCCGGCCGCGGCGGAGGCGATGAAGAAACCGTCGTGGAACCCCGCCGCCCGCGCGCGCCGCAGGATGCCGCGGAAGACGGCGGCGAGCGCCCACAGGAACAGGAGTAGTCCGGGGATGCCCGCGTCGACCGCCGCCTGCAGGAACTCGTTGTGCGCCTCGTTCATCTTCTCCTTGAGAAACCAGTAGGAGAGCGGGTCGCGGTCCGCCAGCAGATCCGCGAGCGTGGGGAGGAAGAGGATCTTGAACGTCCCGGGGCCGCTGCCGAGCAGCGGCCGCGCGGCGATCATCCGCCCGGCGACCTTCCAGCCGAGCATCCGGTAGTACATCGACCCCGTGGAGTCGCTGAACGACCCGGTGACGCGCGCGGCGAGCTCCGTTTTGATCCGCGGCTGGAGAAGGCAGACGGCGGCGAGCGTCACGGCGAGCAGGAGGAGGGCGGCCGCGGCCGGGCCGAGGACGCCGCGCCCCCCCCGTTTGAGCGCCCACGCGACCGGCAGGGCTAGGCCCGCCGCCGCCGCGACCCAGGAGCCGCGCGCGCCGGTGAGGACGAGGCAGACGAGCGCGACGATGAGCCCCGCGAGCGACGCCAGGCGCGCCGCGGGCCGCCGCAGGCCGAGGCCGCCGAGCAGCGCCGGGCAGCAGAGGACGAGGTAGCTCGCCAGGTGGTTGGGGTTGCCGAAGGTGCCGAGGATATCCCAGCGCCACGACGAGACGTCCGTGGAGGGAAGGGCTTCCTTCACCCTGGATTCGTAGAGGAGCTTCACGTCGAAACGTTCCGCGATGCCGTAGGCGGACTCCGCGACCCCCAGTGCGACCACGACCGCGACGAGGGCGATCGCCTGGCCGCGCGTCTCGACGTTGCGCGTCACGAGGAAGTAGAGCCCGACGAGGGAGGCGGCGTAGGCGAGCTCGCGCATCCCCTGGGCGCGGTCCACGGAGAAGACGGCGGCGAGGGCGAACCAGGCGAGCCAGCCCAACAGCGGAAAATCGGCCGGGGCGGAGCGCGCAACGAGCCGCCGCGGTTGCAGCACCGCCTGCGCCCCGAAGAGGAGGAGCAAAACCGCCACCGCCGCCTGGAAGAACGCCTGTTTCGGGACGCCAAACGAGTTGTGGAACCGCCCCGAGTAGATGAGCGGAACCGCCGCGAGGACGACGAGTACCCCCGCGCGGATCAGCATCCCGATGCGACGAGCCATTCGAGCCCCTCCCTCATCCGCCGAGGTCGCCGCGGTCGTTCAGGTCGTGTTTGATCTCCTCGACGGCGTTGCGGATCTCCCGGACAACGCGCGAGAGGAACCGGGCCGCCTCGGGCAGGCGCCGGGGCCCGAGGACGAGGAGGGCGACGAGGAGGATGACCGCGAGCTCGGGACCGCCGATGTCGAACATGGCGCACCCTCCATCCCCGCGAGCAGGCGGCGCGCGAGGTCGAAGCCGCCGCCCAGGGTCACAACGGGATCGCACGCGGCTGCGGCGCGGCGGGAGCGCCCGTCTCGGATATCCGCTGCGACTGCGGGGCCCTCTGTGATACCATGACGCACATGACGCGGCGCCTGTGCGATGAAGATCATTCCGCCCGCACGCCTACGCTTCGCCGCCTCGCTGCCCACCGCCGAAGTGTAGCACGCCGTGCGGGGGGAGCCAACAGGCAACTCGGCGGGGGGTGGCGGTGAAACGGCGCGCGGCGGCGCTCGCGGCCGCGGCCGCGGCGGCGGTCTGCGTTGCGGCGCTCTTCCTGCCCCGGGAGTGGCGCTACGGCGCCGCCGCGATGGGGACGCGGGCGGAGCTCACGATCGTCGGGAGCGTATTCGAGAGGATCTCGGGGCGCACGGGGCGCGCCGCGGCGAAGGCGCTCGAGGAGATCGCGGCGATCGAGCGCCTGATGAGCATCTACCGCGCGGGGAGCGACATCGCGCGCCTCAACGCCGACGGCGCGGAGGGGGAGGTCGAGGTCGACCCTCGCACCTTCGAGGTGCTCGGGCGCGCCGCGGAGATCTCGCGCCTCACCGGCGGCGCCTTCGACGTCTGCGTCCTTCCCGCGGAGGAGGCCTGGGGGTTCAAGACCGGAGGGACGCGCGCGGTCCCCGACGCGCCGGTCCGCGTATCGGGCCGCGTCGCCCTGCGAGAGGAGTCGGGCGGGTTTTTCGCCCGCGCCGAGCCGCGGGGGACGCGCGTGGACCTCGGCGGCATCGCCGCCGGCTACGCGGCCGACCGCGCGGCGTCCGTCCTCAGGGCTGCGGGGGTGCGGGGAGCGCTGGTGGACATCGGCGGCGACGTGTACTGCCTCGGGATGAGCGCGGGCGGCACGCCGTGGCGCGTGGGCATCCGCCACCCGCGTTCTCAGGGGGTTCTTGTCGCCCTCGACCTCTCCGACCGGGCGGTCGCCACCTCGGGCGACTACGAGGATTGCTTCATCCAGGACGGGAAGCGCTACAGCCACATCTTCGACCCGCGCACCGGCAGTCCCGCGGAGCGGGGGGTGGCGAGCGCGACGATCGTCGCCGACTCGTGCGTCGTCGCCGACGCCCTCGGCACGGCGCTGGTGGTGATGGGGGCGCCCGAGGCGCTCCGGCTCGTGGAGCGTCTTCCGCGCACGGAGTGCATCCTCGTGACCGAGGAGGGAGGAACAGTCCGCGTCCACGCCTCGCCGGGGATACGAAACGCCCTTCCCCTCCTCGCGGGGGAGGGGACTCAGCCCGCATCCCGTTGAGACAGGCACCCGTTCCGCCGCGAAGGCGCCGGGGGAGACAGGAGGATCCGCCCCGGACCGTCGCGCCCGCCTGCCGGGCGTCGGACAGAAGTGAACGCGGAGAACGCGGAGAGCTCGGGCAGGAGCGACGGGGCGCAGATGAACGCGGAGCGCGGTATGCGCGGCCTGAACAAGACGCATGGGGTGACCGGATGCCCGACCTCCTGACGCACCTCTGTTCCGCGCAGCTCGTCCGCCGCGGTCTCTTCGACCGGCTCTTCCCCCTCTTCGCGCTCGGGGCCGTCCTCCCCGACCTCCTCTCCCGCCCGGCGCACATCCTCTTCCCCGCCGCCTACCCGTTCGTCAAGCCGCTCCACTCCCCGGTTCTGGTCGTCCCCTGCTGCGCGTTGTGCGCGCTCCTGTTCGTGCGTTCGGTGCGGAGGGAGGCCTTCGCCTGCCTCCTCGCGGGCGCGCTGCTCCATCTCGCCCTCGACGCCTGCCAGAAGCAGTTGGGCCCAGAGTATTTCTGGCTCTTCCCGTTCTCGTGGCGGGGGGGATGGATCGGGCTTTTCTGGCCCGAGCAGGCGATCTTCGCCCTGCCGGCGACGGTCGCGGTGACATTGCTGGTCTCGGCGCTGCGGAGAAAACGGCGGGGCGTCGCGGCGGCCCCTACAGGGTCTTGACGGCTTCCCTCGCCGCGGCGAGGGTGCGGTCGATCTCGCGGTCGGTGTGCGCCGCGGAGAGGAACATCGCCTCGAACTGGGACGGCGGAAGGTAGACGCCGCGGTCGAGCATCGCGTGGAAGAAGCGCGCGTAGCGGTCCTGGTCGGCGCGCCGGGCGGACTCCCAGTCGGTCACGGCGCCGTCGCGGAAGAACAGCGTGAGCATCGAGGCCGCGCGGGAGACGGCGCAGGGGACGCCGGCGCCTCGGCACGCCTCGCCCAGCCCCTCGGCGAGACGGCGCGCCTTCTCCTCGAGCGCCGGGTAGATCCCTCCCCCCGAGAGGATCGACAGCGTCGCGATCCCCGCCGCGACGGCGAGCGGGTTCCCCGAGAGCGTCCCCGCCTGGTAGACCGGCCCCTCCGGGGCGAGGAGGCCCATCAGCTCCCTCCGGCCGCCGAACGCCGCGAGCGGGAGCCCCCCCCCGATGATCTTGCCGAGCACCGTGAGGTCGGGCGCCACTCCGAAGACCCCCTGCGCGCCCCCATACGAGAGCCGGAACCCGGTGATCACCTCGTCGAACACGAGGAGCGCCCCGTGCGCCCGCGTGAGCGCGCGCAGCCGTTCCAGAAACCCGTCGCGCGGCGGCACGACGCCCATATTGCCCGCCACCGGCTCCACGATGACGCAGGCGATCTCCGCGCCGCGGCTCCGCATCAGCGCCTCCACGGCTTCGAGGTCGTTGAACGGGAGCGGGACGGTCTCGCGCGCGAAGGCGGGCGGGACGCCCGCGCTGTCGGGGACGCCGAAGGTCGCGGCGCCCGAGCCGGCCTTGACGAGGAGGCCGTCGGAGTGCCCGTGGTAGCAGCCGGTGAACTTCACCACGGCGCTGCGCCCGGTGAAGGCGCGCGCGAGCCGCACCGCCGCCATCGCCGCCTCGGTCCCGGAACTCGTGAGGCGCACCTGCTCCACGGAGGGGAGGGCGCCGCGGATCAGCTCGGCGAGCGTTGTCTCGCGGCGCGTGGGGGCGCCGTAGGTCGTCCCCTTCCCGAGCGCCTCCTCGATCGCCCCGAGGACGACCGGGTGCGCGTGGCCGAGGATGAGCGGCCCCCAGGAGAGGACGTAGTCGATGAACGCGCGGCCGTCCGCCGCCTGCAGCCGGGCCCCCCGCGCCGACTCGACGAAGAACGGCTCGCCGCCGACGGCGCGGAAGGCGCGCACGGGCGAGTTCACGCCGCCGGGGATGACCCGGAGGGCCTGCTGCCACAAGGAATCGGGCGCGTCCGCCATGGGGCGAGTATACCCGGTTGCGGCGCGCGCCACAAGCGGCGGGGAGGGGCGGTGGGAGCCGGCCGCCCTTCCCTCCGCGCACATCGCCCGGTTCCGCCGCGGGGGCGCCTGTGCTACAATGCTGCCGCGATGAAAAAGCCGGTCGTGGCCGTCCTCCGCACCTCCCCCGCCACCGTGCTCGAGGACTACCACCGGCTGATGAACCTCGCCGGCTACCGGGACGTCATCCCGAACGACGCCGACACCGCCCTGAAGATCAACATCTCGTGGCACTTCTTCTTCCCGGCATCCTCGACGACGCCGTGGCAGCTCGACGGCGTCATCCGGGCGATGAAGCGGGACGGCTACGACCCCGCGCGCATCCACGGCTGCCACAACCGGACCGTCGTCATCGACGCGCGCCTCGGCGAGCGGGAGAACAAGCAGCTGAACGTCGTCGAGGCCCACGGGCTTCGGAACATCCACCTCTACGAGGGCGAGGAGTGGATCAACGTCCGTGACGCGGTCGGCGACCTGGCGAAGCGCTTCCTCTGCCTGAACGACGTCTACCCGAAAGGGTTCATGCTCCCCCGCCGCTTCGTCGGGGAGAACATCGTCCACCTCCCCACGGTGAAGACGCACGTCTTCACCACCACCACCGGGGCGATGAAAAACGCCTTCGGCGGCCTCCTGAACGAGCGGCGCCACTGGACGCACCCGGTCATCCACGAGACGCTCGTCGACCTGCTGGCGATCCAGAAGAGGATCCACCGGGGCGTCTTCGCGGTGATGGACGGCACCTTCGCCGGGGACGGCCCCGGGCCCCGCTGCATGCGGCCGCACGTGAAGAACGTCATCCTCGCCTCGGTCGACCAGGTCGCCATCGACGCCGTCGCCGCCCGGATGATGGGATTCGACCCGCTCCGCGACATCAAATACCTGCGCCTCGCCCACGACGCCGGGCTCGGCTGCGCCGACACGCGCGAGGTGGAGATCGCGGGCGACCGAAACGCGGCGGCGGAGAACTGGCGCTTCACCGGGCCGTTCAGGAAGATGACGTTCGCGAGCCGGATGCAGCACCGGATATACTGGGGCCGGCTCCGGAGGCCTGTGGAGTGGACGCTGAAGACGGTGCTCGCCCCGTGGGCGTACGTCGCGAGCGTCCTCTACCACGACTCGTTCTGGTACCCGACACACCAGCGGATCATCCGCGAGGCGCTCGAAAGCGACTGGGGGCGGCTGTTCAACAACTGGGACGCCCTCGCCCTCCCACCCGGCGACCTCTCGACGCCCGGCTGGAGCGACGTCGGGGAGACGCCGGCGGCGCTCAACCGGCAGAGCGTGAAGCTGTTCGCGCAGTCGTTCAAGATCCTCGGCACCTGCCTGAAGGAGGCGCCGGAGTTCGATGCGCGCAGGCGCCGCCGGTTCGCGTGCGACCGGTGCGCAAGGATGTGACGGAACCGCGGTTTCTCGTTTCCGGTTTCCCGGGGGATCTATGCTGAAGAGATTTTCGCGCCCCTTATTTCTCGCCTCCCTCGCCCTTCTCGCCGGCTGCGCCGTCACGCCGCGCGCGCCGCTCCGGCAGCTCTGCATCCTCCACACCAACGACGTCCACGGGCACATCACGGAGGAGCGGGTCGAGGGGTGGCGGAAGCCGTCCGGGGGGGCCGCGACGCTCGCGAGCTGTGTCAGGGAGATCCGCGAGGAGAACCGCGCCGCGGGGATCCCGACGCTGCTCCTGGACGCGGGCGACATCTTCCTCGGCACGCCCGAGGGGAACGTGTCGAAGGGGATCGCGGTGGTGGAGACGATGAACGCCGCCGGCTACGACGCGATGGCGATCGGCAACCACGAGTTCGACTTCGGCGTCGGCGTCGTCGAGGCGCTCGCGGCGGCCGCCCGCTTCCCGATCCTCGGTGCGAACGTCCGGGTCTCGTCGGGGGGCCCCCCGCCGTCGTTCCTGCGCCCGGCGGTCGTGAAGGACGCGGACGGGCTGAAGGTCGGGATCATCGGTGTGATCACGGAGTCGACGCCCGCGATCGTGATGCCCGGCCGCACCGAGAAGATCGTCTTCGAGAAGCCGCAGGGGGTCGTCAGGGAACAGATCGCCGCCCTGAAGGCGCAGGGGGTCGACTTCATCGTCCTGCTCAGCCACTGCGGCTCGTGGCAGGACAAGGAGATCGCCGCGGAGGTGAAGGGGATCGGCGTCATCGTCGGCGGCCACGGGCACGAGCTGCTGCGCAAGCCCCTGCGCGTCCGCAGGACCGGCACCCTCATCGTCCAGGCGGGCGGGACGGGGCAGTACCTCGGCCGGCTCGACTGCCGGGTGGACCCGGACCGCGGGCGCGTCGCCAGCCACCGCTACGAGCTGGTCCCGCTCGAGAAGGGCCGCTGCCTGCCGGACCCCGAGGCGCAGGCGATCGTCGACCGGTGGGCCGCGCTGGTCGGGGAGAGGTTCGACGAGACGGTCGCGGAGTCGAGCGACGACTTTGCCGGCAACGACACCGCCGAGGCGCCGCTCGGCAACCTGATCGCCGACAGCATGCGGGCGGCCACGGGGGCGCAGATCGCGTTCCACAACAACTTCGGCATCCGCAACCCGCTCCTCGCGGGCCCGGTCACCTACCGCGACATCTACAAGATACTGCCGTTCGACAACACCCTGTACACGATGACGCTCACCGGCGCGCAGCTCTTGCGGATCCTCGAGCAGAGTCTCGCGCTCAAGTACGGCATCCTCCAGCTCTCCGGCCTCACGGTCGAATACTCCCCGAAGGCGCCCGAGGGGTCGAGGGTCGGATCCGTCCGCTGCGGCGGCGAACCGCTCGACCCCGCGGCGGCGTACACGGTGACGACGAACTCGTTCCTCGCCCAGGGGGGGGATTCGTATGCGACGTTCCTCGAGGGACGCGACATGACCAACAGCGGCGTCCTCGACCGCGACGCCTTCGCCGACTACCTCCGCGCGCGCTCCCCCGTCTCCGCCGGGGAGCCGGTCCCATCTCGCCTCATCCCCCGCTGACCGCCTCCCGCGTCTCCGGCTCATGGTCGAGGATGCTGCCCCGCGCGGGGGGCGACTCCCCACGCCGCTATACCAGACGGCACAAAGTTGTTTCAATCCACGCCCCCGCGCGGGGGGCGACCGGCGGAGGGAAGAACCTCGCCCCGGGGGCGGCAGTTTCAATCCACGCCCCCGCGCGGGGGGCGACGGCTGGAGAAAGAGGATAAGGAGATCAGGGAGCGGTTTCAATCCACGCCCCCGCGCGGGGGGCGAC